>DASWYB010000031.1:0-8783 GCA_036405195.1 Patescibacteria group bacterium | reverse complement strand
TTTTGGTATAGTGCGGGTATGATAGATAATAAACCTACAACCGTTGATGCCTATATTCAAAGTTGCGCAGAGAATGTGCGGACTATGCTAAATGAAGTAAGGTCAATAATTCTACAGGCCTTACCTGATGCTTCTGAGTCCTTAAAGTGGGGGCAGCCTGCGTATAGTTATGAAACAATCATGGTATCTTTTGCGGCTCATAAAAATCACATGAATTTCTATACTACCCCAAGTACAATACGAGCGCTCGAGAGCGACCTTGCCCGGTATAAGATTGGAAAAGGATCGATTCAGTTTCCTTACAATATCCAATTGCCTAAGACTTTAATAAAAAAAGTGATTGAATATCGTCTTAAAGAATACAAAGAGCAAGGAATAAAGTGGATGTAAGTTTATAATCTTCGTATGTTAAAGGTAGCTTCGGCGCAATGCTCCATTATCCAAAATAACATTCTCAAGGCTATTGCCCATATTAACAAAGGGATCGCATGGGCAGAACAGTATACTGTGGATGTACTTTGTTTTCCGGAATGTTATCTTCAAGGCTATTTTTTAGACAGAGACCAAGCGAAGCAAGTTGCCTTAGATTGTGCAGGTGAAAAGTTTCGAGAGGTGCTTAGTCAAATTAAAGGTACACCAGTAACTTTAATAGTAGGTCTGATTGAAATTGAAGGTGGCCTTCTCTTTAATACTGCGGTCGTCATTGAAAACGGCCAACTAATCGGGAAATATCGAAAAGCTCACCCGAACGAAAAGATTTACACCGCAGGCAACGATCTCCCAGTTTTTTGGAAAAAAGGGGTTAAATACGGGATTAATATTTGTAACGATGCTAATTATCCTGATACTGCTAAAAAGTTAAAAGATCAAGGTGCTGAAATTATTTTCTTTCCGCTTAACAACCGTTTGCCTAACAATACTGCAGACCTATGGAGAGGCAAGAGTAAAGAAAACTTGATTAATTGTGCAAAAAATAATAACTGTTGGGTTGTTTCTGCTGATGTGGTTTATAAGGGGAAAGACGAGAAAAGCTTTGGGTGCTCGTTGATTGTTGATCCTGCTGGCGAAATTCAAGTAATGGCAAAAGAGTTTAAAGTGCAGCTGATTAAATAGGTTCTAACGTCTTTGATAGAAATCTACTTGTGTGGAGAGCCGCGTGATAGCTGTTTTTCTGGTATAGTTTTTGTATGAATAATGTAATACTAGGATACTCAACAGCGTTTTACGACCCGTCGACCTATGGAATAAATCAACGCATCCAAGAGATATGTGAGATTCAAACAAATGCGATTGAGTTAGTGCCAAATGATGATGGTAGGTTTACAGAATTGCTGACTCAGGAAAGTGTTGAGTTGGTTAGGGCGTGCCATTATCGATCTATACATGCTCCTGCGCTTCTAGAATATTCTCAGGATTTAGTAGTAAGCTTACTAGATTTAGCACGAGATATAAATGCGCAGGTTATAGTATTTCATCCAGATAAAACTCAAGATTTTCAAAAGTTGCACAATCAGTTTGGTTCTCTCATTGCGATTGAAAACATGGATAGAAGTAAAACATTTGGAAATACGGTGCGTGATCTTGAAGAGGTATTTAAAAAAATACCAAACGCATATTGGGTTGCAGATGTAAATCATTTGTACTCGCTTGATACTTCGCTTCGACTTAATCGAGAAATGCACGACGCTTTTTCCAACCGATTACACCATTACCATGTAAGTGGATATGGAGGATTGCATTCTTGTCTTTCGCTTACGCATGAGGTTGCTATCCTTGATGCCGTACAGGATCTTTCAAAGCCACTGATTCATGAAGGGGGAATTATGGTAAAGCATCTACTTAAACATGAAGACGAGTATGTAAAGAATTATCTTTTACGCATATAATATGAATTATGGAAATGAAAATATACTCATGGAATGTTAATGGTATTCGGGCTGTTTTGCGCAAAGATGCCTTTAAGCCGTTTATTGAATCAGAGAAACCCGATATACTTTGTATTCAGGAGACAAAGGCTCAGCCAGGCGAAGCAGTCATTGATTTGCCAGAATATAAAGAATATTGGAACTCGGCCCAGAAGAAAGGTTATTCGGGGACGGCGATTTTTAGTAAGGTTGAGCCGTTGAATATTTTGCATGGATTGCCTGACCACATTAAAGAAAAATACGACATGGACAGTGATGGTTATGGTGACCCGGATACCGAGGGACGAGTATTGACCGCTGAATTCGAGAAGTTCTACGTTGTGACAGTTTACACACCAAATTCTAAGGACGATTTAAGTCGGATCCCGCTTCGGAAAGATCATTGGGATCCAGCCTTTTTAGAGTACTGCCAATACCTTGAG
This sequence comes from Patescibacteria group bacterium, assembly GCA_036405195.1. Classification (GTDB taxonomy): domain Bacteria; phylum Patescibacteriota; class UBA1384; order 2-12-FULL-50-11; family DASWYB01; genus DASWYB01. The sequence goes on along the minus strand of DASWYB010000031.1, from coordinate 6,436 downwards.
AAGGCGAAGCCGGTTGTGTTTTGTGGCGATCTTAATGTAGCTCATACCGAACTTGACCTGGCGAATCCCAAGCCAAATGTGGGCAAGAGGGGTTTTACTTATGAAGAGCGCGCTGGTTTTCAGGCATTTTTAGACGCTGGCTTTGTTGATACGCTTCGGATGTTTAAAGAAGGGAATGGTTATTACACCTGGTGGAGCCCATTCGGTGGAGCTCGAGATCGGAACGTGGGATGGCGGATTGATTATTTCTTAGTTTCCGCAGCCCTACGAGATAAAGTGATCACGGCAGATATTCACCCGCATGTAGTCGGATCTGATCATTGCCCTGTTAGTCTAACTCTAGACGTCTAAGACAATGATCTTTTTCGAGCGGTGATAACAACCTGCTTGTTAACTCACTTTCGTATTTTTCACCATTCTCTTTTGTTCTCTGGGAAGCGGCTTTATGGTTGTTTTTTTGGTACACTGAACAAATGATTAAGGCAGTGATATTTGATATTGATGATACTTTTAGCCTAACGGAAGCAGTCTGTTTTGAAGTGGAAAACGAAGTGTTGCGACGGATGGGACTGCCGCCAATGTCCCGGGAGATTCATTTAGCGACGTGGGAGATGCGGCCATCTGAAGCAATTCCACTCCGTTCGGCGGGTGTGGATGTGGCCACTTTTTATGCCCTCTATGAAAACTTATTAGCCGAATACATTGAGGCGGATCGACTAGATGTAATCCCCGACGAAAATTATAAAGCGCTCGACCAGCTCACGGATCTTGGTATGGCCTTGATGGTGTTAACGTCTCGACCGCATGATCGTGTTCAGCACATGTTACAACCAGAACACAGGCTGGCCAGAAAGATAAAGGACTTGCGTTATCGGAATAATACAAAATTTCGTAAGCCAGACCCACGCGCTTTTGATGAGTTATTACACGGGGCGAGTTTGTCGCCTGAACATTGCGTCTATGTGGGAGATGCCGTTCGTGATGCAACTGCGGCAAAAAAAGCGGGACTCTATTTCATTGCTACGCTCGAAAGCGGATTAAGACAGAGAGGGGATTTTGACGGAGTTCCGGTTGATATGTTTATAGATAAATTTCCGGATGTTGTCTCTGCCGTAATGCGTTTAGAAAGCTCTTTCTGAAGACGAAGGGAGGTCAGTTTTACAAGTATTGTGATCTCCTCTATGATGGGTAAAAGGTGTGAAAAAAATAAACATAAAGGCACTTTATGGCAGATAACAATACCACATTTAGTAAGAAGATACTTCGTCGAGGGATTTTTGCCCCCGCTTTGATTGCAGTGATTTCACTTTTTTTAATTTCGCAATTAGTGAAGGCTGAGGTTAATAAAGTAGCAGACAATACAAAGATTGGCCCTGCCGGCCCGACCGGTGCGACGGGAGAGCCTGGACCTAAAGGTGAAATGGGTAATCCCGGTCCAGAGGGAGAAGTCGGCCCGACTGGCGTACCAGGATCGCCCGGGAAAGCAGGTGCAACTGGTACGACTGGAGCCATGGGTGCAACTGGTGCGACGGGAGAGGCCGGTGCAGCCGGTGCCACGGGTGCAACAGGATCCACAGGTGCGCCAGGAACGTACTCGCCCTCTTATGGTCAGCTCTCACTTTCTTCGCAAGACTTTGACATGACTGTCTCAAACGAATGGCTTCCTATTCCTTTTGCAACTGCCGGCCCTTCGTCGAATATGACTCTCTCTACAACGTCTCCAGCCAAAATGACGGTTCAGAAAACCGGAGTCTATCAGGTAAACGCCGCTGTGAATTTTCTTGGTGAGGCTGCGGATGAGGGGTGGTTCATGGCAACTGATTATAAGCTTGGTATTAAAATTAATGGTGGGGCAACGACCACGGTGGCAACCCTTCATGCTTCTGACTCAGGTCGTTATTCGTTTAACTATAGCAATATCATGCAACTGTCGGCCGGCGATTACGTTGAATTTTATATGACGGCCACCGACACCCATACATATCCTAATTACAACAACCTTACACTTGAAAATAGTCATGCGTACCTAATGCAAATTGCAGACTAGTGCCTCGTTGACTTTCGCTCATGTCAAACGCAGTCATTCTTGAACCCTTGATTGAGGGTACGGTAGTTATTAAGAGCAGAGTTCGTTTTTTTCTTAATAAAGAGTTTAGTAAAAAGTACACACGCGAGGCATTAACCCTTACCTATCCTTCGGAGATAGATTTGGAGAGTCTTCCACCGTCGGTTCTTAATATACCGCTTATTACCAATGTCATCGCGACGGTTTGGTTTTCTGGTAATCGGTATACGATCGAGGAGATGGATGAAGATCTCTACTACTCGTTACAAAAAATAAAAAAATTCTTTCAACGTTTTTTTTATAATACGGAATGGGAAGGTGAGCTTATACCCGGACGTTTAGTCAAAAATAGCATTCCTCAAACGCATTTACAGTCTGCCTCAATGTTTTCGGGTGGATTAGATTCTACGGCAACGGTGCTTCGGCACATCAACGAAAATCCGATGCTTATTTCTCTCAACGGTCTGCACAAGCAGGCTCTTGATTTTGTGGCTGTGCATCAACTGGCGTTTAATCAAATTAATACGAATTCTAAGGATTTTCTTAAGCTCAGCTATCTCAATAAAGCCTCGATCGATATCACCAAATGGTTTTGGGATACGAGTATGGGCCTGTCATTGGTTGGTACCGCGGCTCCTTTCTTGTATGCCAAGGGTATCCCAGTGTTATACATTCCTGCCGGTTTTACCTGGCGCCATTTTTTGTTTCCTGATGGACAAACATTGCAACAGCCAGCTTCCCCACTCATTGACGAAAATTTATCGCCCATGGGATTACGAGTTGTTCATGACGGGTTTTCGATGACGCGTACGGACAAGATCAAATTTATCTCAACATTTTGTTCGCAGCACAGTATTCCCAAACCTCAGTTGGTGGTATGTACGTACTGCCGAACATCTGACAATGAGTATACTCATTGTCATAAATGTTTCAAATGTCAGATAACGATGCTCGATATTATGGCGATTGGTGATCGTTTGCATGAGTACGGCTTTACTCAACCCGAGTCGGAATTTATTTTCGGGTTTAAATATTACGTCGAGAAAGTAACTATGCGTAGGGGAGGGACCTACGGAGCATTAAACGATACGCAACAGTATGTAAAGCATAATCTTGAAAAACTGCCTCGGGCATATCATTCATTTTTCGAATGGTTTGCTTCAATTGACTTTGAGTCTCGACTTGTGACTTCGTCGAGCCGTCCTCTTCGGTCAAAATCGTTCAAGTGGAGTGACTACGAAGACGTCTATCCTGGGGTAAAAGATTATGTTGATGAGTAGCATTGTTGACGGTTGCAAAAAGACCTGAATCTTTCGTGGGTTACGAGGCAGTTGGCTGCTTTTTTGATATGCTGAAGCTATGCAAACATCATTTAAAATCGGGATAGGGGTTATTATTGCGGCTGCGATTGGCGGCACGGCGTGGGTATTAACAAAGAAGCAAGAGCCACAGCCAACAAGTACCAGTGTGGCTATGACAGAAACAGAAGGAACTGGCGATAAGGTTGTTGATAGACTTATTGCTGGGCCTGACGTTATTACATCACTAACATTCGACTGTACCCCACGTAATGAGCATGAAAGGTATCGCACTGACCGTACGCTTGTTGTCGATCCGACAGATCCTAATATTATGTATATCAACGTTGAATGGAAGGGCGTGTATAAAACAACTGATGGCGGGCAGACATGGGCCCAAAAAGTTAAGGGTATTAAAGTGTATGCCAATAAAGACGATACAACCAAAGGCTGTTACAGCGAGTACCCAGTCATCAAAATGGATCCGAATGATCACCTTCACCTTGTGTTAGGCGCGAGTGGTGGTGGGGGAGGAAACTTGAGTCTGAAAGAGCCAAACTCCCAAACAGGTGGCGCTTATCAATCGTTTGATGGCGGAGAAACCTGGAAAATGATGATTAACAGCAAGATGAACTTTTACTTAAACGATGTTGCCTTTGACTCAAAAAATCCCGCGACGATTTATTATGGCACATCATCTAACCCTGCCTCGTGGCAAGGGTCGGACCAGAATAAGATCTATGTCAAAGACGGCCTGGTGTACAAAACCACCAATAACGGTAAGACGTGGACTGAGCTGCCGACAGGAATTGGTCAAAATAGTGCGGCCACTTTTGTGATGGTAAATCCAAAGAATCCGGAAGAATTAGTGGTCCCCACGTATTCGGCAAAACGGCTCTCGGCTGACGGAACAGGGACAGGAGTGAGTACAGGCAAAGACTTTAGTGTTGCGCAAATGGGTATCCTACATAGTCTTGATGGTGGAAACACCTGGTCGAAATTGACCGACATACCGGGGAACCCAAGTCTTGTGTACGGAGCCTTTGCGTCTACTGACTTTACGCATATGTTTTTCCGCGTTGATGGTCAAACGGCGGACACAATTGCAGGTTATGTTACTTCGGACGGCGGTACGACCTGGAAGAAGACGAAGTACTTAGATCTTGTAAGCTATGATCCGCACGACCCAACGGCGATGCATATGGTGGGTTACACGACGGTAGTGGTGGGGCCAGGGTCACAAGCCCTTCATATGTGGGAAAGTAAAGACGGTGGGGTTACCTGGAGCAAGCTTGGTACTCTTCCAAAAGAAATTACTGATGCCACAAACACGCCGTATCGGCCGACACAGATTGAGTGGCACCCTACCGACAAAAACACGTTCTACATGACCGGCGGGGGTGGGCATATTTGGAAGACAACCGATCTTGCCAGAACCTGGAGCACCCTACTTTCGGTTGAGAAGTTACCAAAGTAAAGCCCAAAGAAAAAAGAGACTGGCATGTGTATGTGCCAGTCTCTTTTTTACGGGTGGAGTGCTACTGCTTCCGTAGGATCTTTTCCATCGCTTTTCCTTGTGCGAGTTCGTCGATGAGCTTGTCGAGGTAGCGGATTTCGCGCATGATTGGTTCTTCGATTTCTTCGACGCGTACGCCACAGATCATGCCTTTGATTAACGAACGTAAGGGGTTCATAGCGGGTGCGTCGGAGAAAAAGTCTTCTAAAGTTGCTTGTTTTTCAATTTGAGCTTCGAGCTCTTTTGGACTGTAGCCGGTTAGCCACCGAATAATTTCGTCAACTTCATCTTTCGTGCGCCCTTTTCTTTCGGCTTTTGTAATATAAAGTGAGTAGATGCTGGCGAACGTGTACGCGTAAACTCGAGCGAGAGATTTTTCATCAGTTTTCATAGTGTTATTCTAGCACAAATAGGGCTATGGGAGCACTTTTTTGGTATAGTGTTACTAGTATGGCAGCACCTAAAACAAAACCAACTACTGCAAGTGTGAGAGATTTTTTAAACAAAATAGAACCCGAGCAAAAACGCGAAGATAGCTTTGTATTGCTTGAGCTGTTTGAGAAAGTAACGGGTAAGTCAGGTGTGATGTGGGGTGAAAGCATTATTGGATTTGATACGTACCACTATAAATCTGAGCGAAGCAGCCAAGAAGGAGATTGGTTGATGACAGGGTTCTCGCCGCGTAAACAAAATCTTACACTTTATATTATGGCTGGAAATAGAGAAAATCCAGCCCTGGCAAAACTTGGAAGGCATAAAACAAGTGGGGGAATTGGGGGGTGCTTGTACATTAATAAATTGGCTGACGTAGATATGAAGGTTCTCGCTGAGCTTATTAAGACGTCGTATGAGTATATGAGGAAACAGTATAAATAGAGGAATCATAATGCACACAGATATCGCTACTTACAACCATAAATTATCGGGAGAACCAAAAGAAATTTGCGAAATGCTGGCCCAGCATATTGATGCAAACCTTGAAGGCGCAGAAAGCAAAGTTTGGCATGGGGCACCGGTCTGGTTTTTAGAAGAAAATCCTGTTGCGGGCTACGCTGTTCTAAAAGATGCAGTACAGCTGCTCTTCTGGAGTGGGCAATCGTTTGACGAAGACGGGCTTGAGGCCGAGGGGGCATTCAAGGCGGCTCAAAAACGTTACACGAGTAAAGACGAAATTAACACCACCGATCTCAAGCGTTGGCTTCACAAGGCGGCTGATATTCAGTGGGACTACAAAAATATCGTCAAACGCAAGGGTGAATTGATTCGTTTGAAATAGCATCGTTATTCTCCTCACCAAAAAAAACAGCTCCTTCAGCTGTTTTTTTTGGTGAGGAGAGATCGGATTATCTTTCGTACGATTTTGTGGGGCCTTCGAGAACTATCCACTCACCTGATGATGATTTGCACAGGTTATACTCTAGGTTATTCTTGCCGCGTTTTGTACCCAGCCAACAGCCTTGTTCGTAACTGTCGTTGGGAGAAATGGGGTCAAAGGTGATAGTGGTACCGGTGGCCAGGTCGTACATTGAGGTGATATACCGGCCGTCCATAGGATCG
>DASWYB010000030.1:0-5235 GCA_036405195.1 Patescibacteria group bacterium | reverse complement strand
GATTAACCCCGATAAAATAGACCAAGAATTAGTGACGGATTTTTTTGACTTCGCAATAGATGTCGATCTTCCAAAACGGATAGAAAAAATAACAATTATTACTTCTGATAATGATGATGCGGATATTCTCAAAAGCGTGGAGTTACTCAAGGCTGCTTGGCCAACGTGTCACGTTGTTAGTTTGTCTGGTATGGGGCACTTTACTCTTTCAGATATGGGTACCGCTGAGTTTCCTCAGTTGCTCGATACGATCTTGGCGTAGAAGTTATTTACTTGTATTGCGCCCGTGAACACGTAATACTTATTAGTAACGTACTATAAATAGTGAGTGAGAATGCATAGAGAAGACCAAGAATTTTCCCCTGAATCAGAGCAGGAAGCACAATCTTTTCACCCTGAACAGCAGATTCGCGTGGATGCTGTTGAAGGTACGACTGAGAGAGAGTTTCCTTTAGAGCTGTCAGAGAGTATACGTGGACAACTTGAAGAAAGGCTCAATGACTATGCGGAACAACAAGAAGAATTAACAGGTGGTCGGGTAGCTGAGTGGACTGCAGTCGGGAAGATATGGCTTCAAAATGCGTTCATCGAAACTATGACGAGATTAGCGGCAGCTGAGCCAAATGCGGTGGTTCGAGCCTTTGGCAGCGGGGATCCTCTGACAATTCTTTCCGAATCAGCGGATGACCTAGTTGAATTGGTTGGTCCTTTGATTGTCTCGAGAGTGGTAGAAGTGTATCGGGATGATATCACGGCTTTTCAGATGAAGCGTAAAGAGTTTCTATCCGAGGTAACCCGTGTCAAAGAGCGTATAACCGCCGCGATTGAACGTCGTACTACACCCCTTCCCCCTGCTGCTCCTACACAGGAGTGGGCAACAACCGGTGCATCATGAATAAAATAGATACCCTTACTACGCTGTCTCCTCTTGCCGCTCTTTTACGGGAATATAAATTTCCGGAAGAAGATATTGTGCGCTATATGAGTCAATTAAATCGTCAGATAGAGATTGGAGCGATATGGAGCTTAGCTAAATCCAGAGGTGACGATCTCGCGCATCTTGCCCACTTCACACCAGAACAAATGAAAGAGTATCTCGCTTCTTTCTCCCAAGATGAATATTATGCCGCGATGAATGTGTCGGCGCAAGAATATACGACTGACTTCTTAGAATCAATTGAACGGGGAATTGCCTAGTTCGCCGATTTTATACTAAGGGATGTTTCGTAAGGTTGAAGTGAGTGGGCCACAAAATATCCAAGGAAAAGGCCGCCCACGATATCGATAGAGTAATGGCCGTGGGAAAGAAGGAGCGCGGCGATTTCGATAAAAATACTGACGAGTGCGAGTTGTTTTAGCATACGTTCGTCACGGTGAATAATAAAATAAACAAGCGTAACAAGAAAAATATGGCCTGAGGGGAACTGCCCGTGTTGTTCAACAGTGGTAAGTCCGTAGTGAGTGACATTTCCTAGCGGGCCACCAAACGGGTTGAGCAAAATAAGGATGCTACGTAGAAAATAGCCAACTCCAAATGAGAGCATCACAAATGGCACAAGCCTGGATCGTTTTGGGAAAAGGTAGACGATGAGCAAGAGAATACTAAAGATGTTTGCCCAATCGCTCCAGTTTTGAGTCCAAGGCCAGTAGGGCAAAATTTGAAAAAGGGTATCTTGGATTGGTAGGCGGTATGGGAAGAGCTGCTGAATAAGGGCGCTGCTATAAAAATTGGCACTCGCGCCAATCACTAGAATAAGCAGGCAGAAGTAAAATCGAGGATCAGAGAAAAGAGAACGGTGTTTCATAGGTGTACTTTTGAATAGGATGAATTCGTCACTGCCTAGAATTATACAGGGATTAAAAAAGAATGAACATGGTCCAAGGGGGATGCGTTTAGATAGTGGCGCGTCGGCTTTGCAGAGTGAGTGCTTTAGCGCATAATAAAAAGGTGGCAGAGCCCAATCAAGATATTAGTTATCAACTTGCGACAGAACGCCGCCAAATGGGTTTTCTGTATGTTATCTGTGGGCTAAGTATTTTTGGCCTTACTGTTTATTTGTTGATTATTCTGTTTGTAAATCATTCATTTAATGACTTACGTTATGTTACGCCTCTGTTGGCCTTTTATATTTGGTTACTGACGCAAGTCCGTAAACGAAAAATTTCACAGTCAGCGCAAATCGTGGCGCTGGTTGGGGGGGTCGGCTATTTCTTGCAGCTCTATACTGACGTTCACGACATTTCAACGCTCTTTTTCTTTAATATCTATCCAATTTTTGTTTTCTTCTTACTCGGAAAGAGAGGAGGGGTTGGGTATACCGGTATTTTTGCTTCTGGATTAGTCATTGCATATGCTCTCCATCTTGCCGGTATTGTGCCTTTGTACTTTGAGCCTTCAGATATGCGTGATTTTGCGATTGCATTTTTGATCGCTTCGGTCATGGTTTACTACTACCAAGACCTTATTGCCGCCAGCCAAGAGATTATCCGCGAACGAGATATGCTTCTTGCTAAAGAAAGAGATCAGGCGCGAGCGGTTATTACTTCCATTGGAGAGGGTGTTTTCGTTATTGATAAAAATGGCTTAACCCGGTCGATCAATCCAGTAACACAATCCCTTTTAGGTATTCCCTCGGCTGAAGCAATTGGTCAGCCGATCCGAGCGCTCTTTACGCTATCAAAAAACGATATTCCCCTGCAGGAAGAAGAGTACCCCGGTATCCGGGCCCTTCATACGGCACAAACAATCGCAGTCAGTATTGATGATGATATTTATTGCCATACGGCCAACACGACATTTCCCATATCGATTGTCGCTTCTCCCATTCGTACTGCCACGGAGGCTATCGATGGTGCGGTTATTGTTTTCCGTGACATAACGGCAGATAAAAAAGCGAAAGAATTGATCGAGCAAGAAGTGCAGGAGCGTACCAAGGAGTTAGAGCAAACCCGTGTTCGCCTTTTGGCGTCCATTAACAGCTTGGACCATGGGTATATTATGACGAACCATTCGCCGGAAGTTGTACTCGCCAATAATGCTGCCTATGCTATTTTGCGTCATACCCGGGCTGAGGAAAAAACGGACATAGGAATTAGTTCCCCCGGTGAAAACTTGACGTTGTCACAAATGCAACAAAAATTTGGTTCAGCATATGACCTTTCTCAGAAAATTCAGTCAGTGATGGAAACAAAGACGCTCGCACGAATGAAGGACGTGCCATATGGGGATCGAATCTTAGAGGTTGTTATCTCACCCATTATTTTGCGCAGCGATGTCATTGGTACGGTTATCCTTATGCAGGATGTTACGGAATTGAAAGTAATTGAACGGTCGAAAGATGAATTCTTCTCAATCGCCTCACATGAGTTGCGCACACCACTAACGGCTATTCGAGGGTATAGCGCTCTTTTGCAGCGTAAGGTGGCATCGGACAATGCCGACAAAGATATTCGTTCCATGGTGGAGGGAATTCATAACGAAAGCGCCCGTCTAATTGCGATTGTAAATGACTTTTTAGATTCTTCACGCCTCGAACAGAAACGGATGGTCTATAGCAAAGAGGAATTAGATATTCTCGATATTATAAATGATGTTAAACATGATTTTGACTTAGCCGCAGGAGAGAAGGATATTGCGCTCACTGTTATAGCTCCACCGCACTTACCGGCTGTTATCGCTGACCGACAACGCACAAAGCAAATTCTCGTCAATCTGGTAGGTAATGCCTTTAAGTTTACTCAGTCGGGTGCGATTACGATCCAACCATATGTTTCTGACGGGTATGTTGGTGTAGCTGTGCACGATACGGGGCCTGGGATACCTATTTCGAATCAACCGCTTTTATTCCACAAGTTTCAACAAGCTGGTTCAAGTATTATTACTCGTGACGTTTCGCATGGCACAGGATTGGGGCTCTATATCTCAAAGCTCCTTGCCCAGGGGATGGGAGGAACGGTTTGGCTTGTGAAGTCAGAGGTTAATAAAGGGTCAACTTTTGCTTTTGTTTTGCCGCAGGCTGGTGGAAAGGCACTTGGCAAAAAGCATGAGACAGTATAGTATGAACCAAATGCCTACTATTTTACTTGTTGACGATGATACCGAGATGCTCCGTCTCTATAAAATGATTCTCGAGGAGAAGTTTGATGTATTGACTGCAGAGAGCGGTGAAAAGGCCTTAACAGTCGTAAAAGAATCGCATCCTGATTTAGTCCTGCTGGACATCATGATGCCTGCGATGAATGGGATCGAGGTATTAGAACACATTAAGGCGGACCCCGAAACCTCTGCGACGGCCGTGGCTATGCTGACAAATCTTGCTGATGAGAATTATAAAAAGTCCGCTCTCGAAAAAGGGGCCAAAAAATACTTGATTAAAAGCGAATTTGAACCCGACGAATTGATGAAAGAAATAGCTTCGCTGATTCCGAGCGCAGCCTAGGACTAAAAAACACCCATTGGGTGTTTTTTAGTTGGGAGGTGTTATAGTATTTATATGCTTGTTTACTGGAATATAGTTCAATTCAACTTTCAGCGATTTCTGGTTTATCCTTTGGAGATAGGTGCCGCTTTTCTTCGTCGTGCGATTGATATTACTTTTTTAGTTCTCTTCTGGAATGTTGTATCGCAGAGCTCGGGCGGTAGTATATCGGCCGTGCCTCTAGTGGCTTATTTTCTGATTGCGACTTCTGTGGATGTGTTTACCCAATCTGCCCGTTTAACTTTTGCCAAATATATTAACTATGCTGTTAAAAATGGAACGATTAGTAATTATTTTATTCGTCCGTTGCCAGAGATCCCCCATTTATATGCCTCATTTCTCGGCAGTGAAGGGCTCTCTTTTTGTATTGCTTTTGTAACGCTAGTTGTCGGAATTATTTTAGCTCATGTCTCTAGTATTCTGACTTTTCTGGCGTTTATTGGCTTCTTGTTTGTTGCAATTATTCTTTCTTTTGCGATAAATCTTCTTGTTGGTCTTCTTTCTTTTTACACTCCTGAAGCGACGGGACTCCGGTTCACAGTGGGACATGTTATTCGTGTGTTTTCCGGTCTTATTATCCCGCTTTCTTTTTTTCCGGATACTTTAAAAGCAATTTTTCTTTTTACTCCTTTCCCCAGCATGGTTTTCGGCCCAACTTCTGTTCTTGCTGGCCAGTCCTCGTCTTTTGAGACATGGATGAGTTTTGTTGTCGCTATTATCTGGATAATTATTCTCTTACCTCTTTCGCTGTGGCTGT
>DASWYB010000029.1:0-15644 GCA_036405195.1 Patescibacteria group bacterium | reverse complement strand
TGCCTACATCCGCAAACTCGCCTTTGAAACGCTCGAATTGCTGGAGCGTTTGTTGTAAGTAGCCAAGGATTTCTTTTAGGTTTTGTTCATAATAAAAATGAGTATATGACTCTTGAATCGTACGAACAACCGCAAAGAACGAGTGGGGAGACACAAGAATGACCTGCTGACTGAATGAAGCATCAACTATAGCTGGGAAATGTTTATTAATAATTTCAAACACACTCTCTGAGGGAACAAAGAGGATAACGTAATCAACGCAGTTTGATTTATCAATCACGTACTTACCGGCTTCTTTAATACGGTCTCGCAAATCATCACCGAAGCGTTTAAAGTAGCGCTCTTGATCTTCTTTGGTGGTACTCGAATACACTTCTTGCAAGGCGGTTAAAGGAAACTTTACATCAACATAGAGTTCCATTTTATTTGGCAAGAAGAGAGTAAAATCTGGGCGGAGCCCAGTAAACCCTTCGATCGGCTGCTGCTTGGCGTAATGCTGACCAGCCACCATTCCTGCTGCTTCAAGAATTTTCTCAGCTTGCATCTCCCCCCAACTTCCCCGTTGCTGATTGCTCGAGAGAACTCGCTTAAGCTGTTCAGTCGAACCACGCAACTCCTCAGTGAGAGATTTATAATCGGTGAGAGCTTGCGAAATTTGACCGTATTTTTTATTACGATCTTCTTCGAGTTGTCGAATCTCCCGTTGCCGTGCGTCGATTTCGATACGCAGCGACTGAGCAACTTCCTTAAACGTATTGGTTTGTGTTTGGAGATCTTTGGCAATCGTTTCGCTAATTTCGCGTTTTTCTGCGCCAAGCTGTTCCCGAGATGCCTTAATCACTTCTTGCATCATCATACCCAATGCTTTTTGTGCATGCTGTTCAAAGCTTGCCTCTAAGTTAGGCTGCTGACGCTTTTGCCAGATCAGAAAAAATACACATACCAAACCTGCGATCCCCGCCCCGATGAGAATGCCTGTAATCATATGGCTACTATGCCCAATATCGCCCAGCAACACAAGCCCTAACCTAGAAAACATTACTCTGTATGCGTCCGTTCCGTTATGACAACTAGTCTTTGTTTCGTAGTAAATACAGGCCAACAGGTGACCAAAAAGAGTCGCTGTTTACCAATAACCGGCGTCATAAGATCAGCGAATGCTTCGCTATCGTCAGGAGAAAGAATCTTCTTTTCTACCACCGTCTGTTCATACGTTTTACCCTTAAGAGTAAGAGACACTACATCTCCTACCTTGAGGGCATTAAGGCCAGCAAAAATAAAACTATATTTATTTGGCACATAGTCACTCGAATGCCCAATTAGGAACGAGCTCGCCGCCGAATCAAAACTCTCGTCGGTTGTAGTCAAGGCTACCCCATCTCGTAACACTGGCTGAATTGCATTCCAGTCCTGTACCTCTAGGGGATCAATATGAGGTAAAAATGTTACCGGCGCAGTAAGTCCCAAATCAGGTATAACGACTTGAGATACGGACGTCGCTGAAACTTTTGATACCGCTGGAGCAAGTACAACACTTGGCACTGTTTCAATCAGGTGAGGTCGCAAAGTCGCACTCAAAAATGGATATGCCCACACCGAGAGTGACAGTAGCGCCAAACTAATACTTATACCTGGAATCCGCGTTGTTACCATTTACTTTATTCACTTTTCTTTTTTTGATGAAACATACTCAACTCCTAACCACATACCAAGGACCAAGAAAGCAAGAACACTCGCAGTTACGACTCCGCCTGATAGGACTTGTGCTTGCTTGGGCTTAACTTCTGAGCTAGCTTCTTTTTCTGGATTTTGGGCACTCACTGTTGCGGAAACTTGCTCATTAGGCACTTGCACAGATGGATTATTGGGAGAGCTAGTATCATCCGGTGTGACGTTGTTTGAATCCAGGGACGTAAGGGTAAATTGAGAAATGTAGGTGCGAAGGCGTGTATGAGTACTTATCTTTTCTTCTTTATTGGTAGAAGGCGCAAAGCTGGGAGGAGTAGCTATTCCCACCGCATGCAAAGCGGCAATTTGCATTCCTTCGTGTGGATCCGGAGACGCAGAAGGGAGAGGAATTGGCTGAGTCTCTATGGCGGAGCTCTGTGACACTGGCGTACTGCCTGAACTGGCTAATGGCTGGTTGCCACGGGCGTTACCATTCCAGTTACCCCAGACGTTCACAATCCGGAGAGCAAAACTTCCAACGTGATCGCTCCAAGAGTTAAGAATATTAACCACGTTAGCATACACATTAACCGAACCAGTCGTAATATCTCCGACCTCTGTATTTTGAGTAATTGTATTTTCACCGGTATTGGCGTGTACCTGAACTGTATTATTTGCTCGAGCTGTGTTCGTCGCATTTAGTGTTGTGTTTGAAGTTTGCGTACTTGTATTCGAGTTATCTGAATTTGGGCCGGTCGTATCATTCATTTGATTAACGATAACTTGCTGCCCATCCAATCCAAGAAGAGAGCCCATCCACTGACCGAATACATTAATAAGGTAAACTATGGGCTGACCAACATTGGAAACGTTTGTAATGTTCCCAGTTACATTGGTTTCGCCAGTCGTAATATCCCCCACCTTAGAGTTTTGAGAAATATCATTATCACCCGTCGTTGCATCGACAGTAATATCATTACTAATATCTGCGTTATTTACGACATTTATTGTTGCCGTAGACTCTTGTGTCACGGCATTCGTATTTGAAGAATTACTACCTGTATTAGTACTCCCCTGATCAGGGATCACGATATCGCCATTCAAACCACCCGGAACCGACCAGACATCTAAGGCTAGTTGTACGCCGGGCCAGTATACGTTCAACAGATTAATCAGGTTCACTTCCAAGTTAATATCACCGGTCAAAATATCTCCCACTTCACTGTTTTGGAGAATCTTATTTCCTCCCGTTGAGGCATCAATAACAATTGAGTTATTTGCATCGGCAGTACTATTAGTAGTGATAATAGTGGTATCACTAGAGTTGCTTACATTCGTGTTTTCAGAATCAGAACCAGTCGTGTCATTAGACTGAAGCGAAGTACGGCTCGAAGCAGGATTTAATACAAGGGGATCTGTACCGACCTGAGAAACGGTTTGAGTACCGATACTGCTACCAGCAGCAAATTGTGACTGGGCAGCATTAACAATGGTAACCGTACCTGCGATGTTACCAGTAGTTATGTCTCCAACCGAACTGTTACGGGAGATATCATTACCACCTGTCGAAGCTTGAATACCAACCGTATTATCAATAGTCGACGTGTTATTTTGTGTGGCGGTGGTGTTGCTAGTTGCTGCTAGATTGTTATTATTCTCTGAACCTGATCCAGTTTGAACGTTTTGCTGCTCTGTCACGGGAGCACCTGAAGATTCGGCGGCCGTAGAAACTACCTCAACCGATGAAGAAGGGGTAGGAGATACGAGTAACTGAGGTCCGACTGGAGACTGAGGGCCGACTGGTTCAATAGGTCCAACAGGACCTTGAGGACCGACCGGCTCAGTTGGTCCAACAGCCCACACTGAGACAATTGGAAATGTTGAAAATATAACGAGGAGAGCACCGGCTATAAAAGAGTATATCCTTTTTGAGAATTGTTTCATGGACCTCCTTAGTTCGTGAGAAACCCGTGGAGCCTAGCATAAGCTAGGCCCTCACTGACTCCTCAGCTTATTGTGAGTTAGCTGTGGTAGTAGAGTTAACCTCGAAACGGACTCCACCGGTGTGGATATTACCAACCGTTGTGTTGCCAGTTACCGCGTTATTACCGGGGGTAGCACTCACCGTAGCGGTATTATTTACCGTTGCGTCGTTCGTTACGTCAACATCAAGATCACTATCGACATCGACTGTGTTAACATTCGATGAGGAGAAGCCAGTTGTGTCATTGCTAAAGCTAGCATCAACTGATGGCGCACTCATGTTTCCTAAGTCGACTCCAGTATTTGAGTTCACTTCGGTAGTGAAGTCACCGCTGATAATAGTGTCCCCAGTTGTTACATCCCCAACTGTCGTATTCTGGCGCACAGCGTTGCCACCTGTTCTCACCGTCGCGCTTAAGACATTACTCACGTCAGCTGTATTCGTAATATCAATGTCTACGTCGCTATCTACATCAACATCATTTGTATTTTCCGAGTTCGCACCTGTTGTATCGTTACTCGAATCAACACTTACGTCCTGCATCATCAGGGAATCCAATGACAGACTGCCACCAGAATTTAGCTCAGTATCGAACGAGACTTCTCCTATCACGTCACCTGTCGTAATGTCTTCAACAGTCGTATTCATGGAGATATCATTAGCGCCAGCATCAACATCAGCGACAGCAACGTTGGTCGTGTCAGCCGTATTATCAATGTCTACGTCAACATCAGCATCAACGTCATACATATTTTCATTGACCGAGTTGGCGCCAGTCGTTCCATTGGTACCACTGACATCAATTTGAGCAAATACTGATCCTGCGCCCATCGAGAGCACGACTGCGGATGCAGCTGCAATTGTACGCATCATGTTTCGAACTTTTATGATATCGATATGAGTCATATCCACTCCTTCTTTAAAATACTTGGGACTGCGTGCCTATTAATATTCATCAGAGGTGCACACTGTATCTCTGATGCATCGACCCAAATGTAATTACTTCATCTTATTCTCCGATCGACTTATAAGACTATATGAGGTTCGGAGACGCTGGATGGCCGAAGGGCTGATCAGCCATAAGCCAAGTAGAGCCAGTATAAGAAGGTAAGGGGTTTGAGTAGAGCCAGCAGGGAAAAATTTACGAGATGACTGAGTAAGGCTAAATGGCATTACCTCTTGAGCCCCGCCCATACCAGTTGGAAGAATCGCCGTGAGCGTTACCGGATGTGTCGTTGTAGTTGAGGAAGAAGGGGTAGAAGGTGACCCACCTCCCACGGGATTACTTCCCCCACCACCTCCAGGCGTAGGAGAAGGCGAAACTGGAGTTACGGGCGTAACTGAAGTATTTGCACGGGTTATAAATCTGACACGAGCATCAATGTCGCCAGTGGTAATATCGCCCACAGTTGTATTACGAGCGACAAGGTTATCGCCTGTAGAGGCCACGAGCGTTACTTCGTTTACGACATTGGCGATCTGACTCTTTGTTAACGTTGCCGATTGAGAAGATGTTACTTGGTTTATGTTTTCGCTTCCTGCACCTGTGCGTGTATTTGCGGATGAAATATCTTCCGTTACAACTGAAGCGCTATTGGCACTGACATTAGGAGTGTCGTTTGCCTGCGTTTGGGCGGTATAGTCAATACGCATACTACCAGTAGTAAAATCACCAACTGTTGTATTCTCCTGGACAGTGTTCCCACCCGTGCGAAAATTAAAGGTAGCTAGGTTGGTAGTGTTTGAAGTGTTCGTTTCGGTTACCGTGGTATCTCTCGTCTCATTTACACTGTTCTGATTGACCGACTCAGAGCCTGTCGTAGTATTCTCTAGGTCGCTTGCCGCCAATCCAAAACCGGGTAAAAGCATTGCCCCGGAAAGCAAAAGTCCGAGCCCGCTATGATACAAACCACACTTCCTAATGCTATATGCTCTTTTATACATTTCCCACTCCTCATAGTATTTTTGTGTCGATTTAAAATATGATCGATGGCGAACCTTAAATCTATACACGTAATACCAAAAAGCCCCACAGTAGACACATAATTTTTGTGGTAATGAATAAGCAGCTTGAAATATATACGAATACACATACCACTGGCTAGTTACTTGCTAAACAAGATGCTATTTATCTGCATTTCCAGATATACCGTTTGCTTCGCATGTAGAATTAGCGAAACAAACAAATACATTAGGGGCATAAGACGTTATAAAAGAAGAAATACGAGGAGGTATATGACAAAGCCACAGCTAGTTAGCACAGGAATGATCATTATTGTATTGGCACTTGGCATAGGATATGCAACGAAAAAATTTGCCTACGCCCGCGAGAGCAAAAATCGCTCGGCAATCATGCTCACCAACGGCCGAACATACATTGGTTACCTTTCGCAACGGAATAACCAGTATGTAACACTTGACGAAGCGTACTATATCACTCCTAATTCTGCGCCCGATACAGAACCAAAGAAAAAGCTCACCCTAACCAAAGTGAGCGACGAGGCGTATGGGCCCGAAGAGCGAATCTACATCAATCGGGATACAATCGTGTCGATTGCGCCCATGCGTAATGAGTCAAAAGTTACGAGCGCGATAACGAAGTACGAACAAGAACATCAAGCGAGCCCCTCACCATCAATTACGCCAGCGGAGACCGTCCCTCCGGCACAATAAGGTAACGTAAGTTCAGATCGGTCCCCACACGAATACCCACTCTTGGCCCAGCTATAAAAGAAAACGAATTTTTCTCAAGCGCACAATGAGACCGGTATTGATCAGCTACATAGAGAGGAGGAGAGGTTACATCTTTATTGTTCTGAGATAAAGTCACACCCATTGCTTGCACCAGCTTTGCAGGACCACTTGTAAGCTCGGAGAGATTTACCTTATTTCGACGCAATTGCATCAAGGGGATACCCTCGAGGGGTTCTAACGCTCGGATCAATACGGCCTCCCCCACTCCTTGGGGAGCGGTAACAATATTAAAGCAGTAGTGCATTCCATAAATAAGGTAGATATATGATCTGCCAGCAGGCCCGAACATGGGTGCGTTTCGTTGCGTTTGACCGCGATACGCATGATTCGCAGGATCATTAGAGACATACGCTTCGGTCTCTATAATTCGTCCCACCGTTATTCCTTCGGGCGATTCGTGAACGAGAAGTTTTCCTAAAAGCTCTTGGGCTACGAGCTCTGTTGGCAGAGCATAGAAATCGGGTGGTAAAATCATATGTTTTACCCTATCACAAAACCCCGCCGTTGAGGCGGGGTTTTGTATGGTTCCCGGACTAGGGGTACTTTGTATAATCTTCAGGCATGCTCGAAACACGCTTCTGCGCGTGCCTTCGACTATCGAACCTTCCGCTCCGCTCTACGGTTCTCTCCTGGTCAGAAACCAACGAAAAACACCCCTTTAATTGGGGTGCTTCTCGTTGGTTCCCGGACTAGGGGTCGAACCTAGATTGATGGCTTCAAAGGCCACTGTCCTGCCATTAGACGATCCGGGAATAACTACCTATACACTATACCGAAAAACAGGTGCAAACTCAAGATTGTTAATAAAAAATGGGACGCGGTCATCCGCGTCCCATCCTCAGGTGCCCCTGAGCAGTTTGGCGACTCATGCCGCCATTTGTATGTCGCAACACCAGACGTCAGGCTCACGGAGAACATGGCTTGGTATACAGTGCTCGCCTCGCATAACGAGCATCCGCAGGTACTCTCCTCGAGTTCTGGGCAAAAGTCGCACCGGCAACTCTAAAGGAAAATTACCGCACTCGAACGGCTTAAGCGGCTGATTAAATCGCTGCGATAGCAACCCAATCAGATACTCTTGCCGCACTCGTTCATCAGTGAACCCTTGAGCTTCTGGATGCAGCTCATTCTCCCACCAGAGGACGTCGGGTAATTCCTCTTGAGAGAGAATGGGAAACTCCCCTCTTACTCCCAATGGATTCATCCCTTCGCTATCGTTTGGGGGAACATTACGCATGAACTGCATCATGCCATGAGCCTCCTCATCAGTTACGACAACAACCGAAGCGAGGAATGGGGCGAAGTGGCTCTTCATCCAGTAGAGTGCCGCCGAATTGATGTTCGTGAACAGAACATCGTACTCAGCTAATGCTTTCTCTACCAATGGAAGCCATATTCCACCGAGTTTGTACCGGTGAGTTCCCCGCCCTCGCCAGTAAGCAACCAGCATATTGCCGTTTCTTCGTTCCCGCCGAAAATCCTCCCGATCCATGGGGTAGACGAACTCACCAGCAACCTCACCCGGACGGATCTGTCGCCCTACTGTTACCTCCGGTACAAAACCTACCTTGATACCCTCCGACTGGAGGTGAAGCATTGCAGCCCTGAGGTTGGTTGTCTTCCCTTTCGAGTAGACCCCAGCCCAATTCGTGGTCCTCCAAGCAAATGCGTTGCGCACCGGCTCGGGGAACTTCTCGCTAATTCGGCTCAGAAACTCCTTGTTCGAGTAGAACTGGACGTCTTGTGCCACAGCGAGCAACTGCGGATTGCAGTATAATCGGCAAAGCCGCTCATACCGCTCTTCACGATGCGTATTGGGAAGCATGTTGCTTTGATTTTCCAGTTACCCTGACACCATGTCAGACACTATAATTATATGCATTGCTTACCAAACGTCAACTTTTTGTAAATTATCACAAACAAGCACCCTTTAATAATCATAGGGATGTACATTATTCCAAACGACTCCTAATCCAATTTGTTTAAGATACAGTAAGTAAGGAGATTTATGTCATTTCAATGTTTAGCATGCGATAGCGACGCAATTCAGGAAGTAGTTCAAGATAACTATCGTTTTTTTTATTGCTCCACATGCGAAAAATTATATGAAAGAGCAAGTAATACTGATTATGGGAAAGATTTAATCGTAAATACTAAGAAAGGTATTGTGCATGTTTGCGTCGGAGCTCTAATCCGTCAAAATAACAAGTTTCTCCTTATTAAACGCCGTGCGTATCCTTTTGGTTACGGTTTTCCCGCCGGACATTTAGAATATGAAGAACAACCCCAAGAAGGACTCGCACGAGAAGTCTTCGAAGAAACTGGGCTTAGAATTAAAAATTCCGAATTACTATTCAACGATTTCATCCCAACCAGCAAATGCCGCTACGGCGCAGATAATCATATATGGTATTTTTATGCTGTTGAATGTGAAGAAGGTGTTCCCGTTTTAAATCCTGAAAGCGAGGGAATTGGCTGGTTTAGTATGGAAGAAGCAAAAAATCTTAATTTGATCCCTTCTGCACAGCATCTTCTCACACATATCACTTTTCCCGACCCACAATGACCGACCTCCTTCGAATAAAAACGATCCGTAAATTCTTTGAATTTCCTGACTTCCGTTTATTTGCGGACTCTTTTTCGCATGGCCTTATGGTTATGAACGAAGAAGGGCGCATTTCTTTTATTAATAAAAAAGCTCAGGATATTTGCTTTAGCAAAGAGACATCCCAAACTCCATTCGAGCTCTACTCTGAGTTAATAGATCCGGAAAATACTGCGATGCTCGACCTCATACAGGATGTGCTTGAGTTTAAACGTAATATTTACCGTCAAGTGATTCATAAACAAAATACGTATCTCGCCGAGGCAAAAGTCGTTACCAATGGCACTAAAATTATCGGTTCTACTATCTTACTGAGCGACATTACGGCCACAGCAATGAAGGAGCGACAGCACGAACTGCTTTATAAAATTTCGACCGCTTTATCGCAGGTAAGTAATGTCGAACAAGTACTTGATACCGCGATTGCTCAGATCACAGGATCGGTAGATATCGGCGCTGCTAACATAATGATACTCGACAAAAAAACTCATAAACTTCGTATTGTAATGGACAGCAATGCGCCTGATAGGACTATCGTACCTCGAGAGATCGAAATGGGAGAAGGAATTGCCGGCAAATGCGCGCAAGAAAAACGTCCTTATAGCGTGTATGACGTGGCAAAGTCTGAGCTCTACAGTCAAAAACGAAAAAACGACCGTGGCGCATTACTGGCTATACCTATTATAAGTAAAGGGGAGGTCTTTGGCGTACTTAATATTACCGATCCCAAACCTCGTTATTTTACAGAAGGTGAAGTGCAGTTTTTAACCATTATTGCCAATGAAATTGCAGTTGCCATCGAAAACAGTCGCCTCTACGAACGTCTCAATCGTCGAATCAATCAACTCTCGCAAATGTTCTACATCTCTTCATTTGGAGAAGTAAAGGCTGTCGACACTCGTTTACAAAAAATGGCTCAGAATATCACCGACCTACTCGACGCAGAAGGCTGCGGTATTTATGTGTACTCCGCCACGAACCAGCGGCTGAATCTTAAATACTACAGCGATCATGGTACCCGTCTCCCTTCGCATATCTTTATCAATGACGAACCTCTCATTAAAAACGCCATGGAAAGTCAAACATCTGTTATTTTGAATGACAAACAAAATTTTCCCGCAGAGAGTACTCTCAACCGACGAGACATCCAATCCGTGTTGATTGTCCCCATCTTTATTCGTCAACAAGCAATTGGAATATTAAAGGTATTTAACAAAAACGAGGGCCCTTTCGATTCCGACGACGAGAACCTCGCCATGATTACCGCCCATCGAATTGGAACCAAAATTGAAAATGCCCAACTCATGCGACGGCTAGAATCAGAAAAGGAACTGCTCGACAAAATCATTGAAAATACGAGTGAGGGCGTTATTGTCATTGACCGAAAAAAGAAGATCCTTATCTGGAACCGATACATCGAGGAACTTACCGGACTCAAAAAACAGGAAGTGGTTGGCCAGCCTTGTCATAAAGTACTTTTTAGTCGCCTCGGGTTAAAGAAGCTTACCCAAGACATTTATACCGGCAATGAGATACATCATAAGTTAAACGAAGTCCATACTTACGAACAGGAAATCAAAAATACTCGTGGAGAAAAAATATGGATTTCCGCCGTATACTCTTTCATTCTCGACGAGCATCGCAACGTAGAAAATACCATTCTGGTCATGAGAAATACGTCAAAAGATAAAGAGCTGCTTCAGGCGAAAGATGAATTCGTATCGATCACCACGCACGAACTTCGCACTCCCCTTACTGCCGTAAAAGGTTACTTGAGCATGATTTTAAAAGGCGACGCTGGCGAGGTCACGCCTAAACAAAATGAGTATTTTGGCAAAGCCTATGCGGCAACCGACCGCCTCTCTAAACTCGTGGAAGAACTCCTTTACGTCTCAAGGATCGATGAAGAACGCATGACCTATACCTTTACAACTTTCCCTATTCATGACCTGATTCAGGAATGCGTCGAAGAGATGTCACAAGCTGCGAAAGCAAAGCAAATTCGTATTACCTACTCAAGCCAAGCTGCTTTTATTGTCCGCGCTGACTATGTCAAAACGAAACAGGTGATTGAAAATCTTATTGACAATGCTATTAAATATACGCGCAATCGCGGCCAGATTACGATTACGCTAGAAAAACGCACTCGCGAAATAACGCTTTCCGTCAAAGATACAGGAGTTGGTATCCCTGCCAAACACCTTGCGTCTGTCTTTGATCGGTTTGTCCGCATTCCTAATCCACTCAGTATCAAAGCAGGTGGAGCGGGGCTTGGGCTTTACATTGTTAAAAACCTTGTCGAAGACCAAGGTGGCAAAATATGGGTCGCCAGTCAGCCCGGAAAGGAAACCATATTCTCATTCACTATTCCCTTAGCACAAGCCACTCCAAGTGGAGAAAAACTCGAAAGAAAGGAAAATCATGAACAAAGATAATTTTCGTAAACGTGTCCTGATCGTAGAAGACGATCAAATGCTCGTCGAGATGTATAAAGACAAACTGAAGCTTGAAGGTTTTCGTGTTTCCACGGCAACCGATGGCAAAAAAGCTGTTGCCCGCCTCAAAGAAGGGGCCGACATCATTTTATTAGACATCCTTATGCCTGGACTCAATGGCTTTGAAGTTCTTAAAAAGATTAAAGGGACCGACGAAACTAAAGAAACGCCCGTTATCGTTTTAACAAACCTCGGCAATCACTTATCAGAGAACGATAAAAATCTAGCTCTTTCACTAGGCGCTACCGACTATATGATTAAGTCGCTTAATACCCCCGACCAAGTCGTTGAACGAATTCAAGAAATATTAGCCTAAACTCCACAAAAGAGCCCCCGCATAAGGGGCTCTTTTGTATTACTTGTTTTTACGTGTTTATCCGAATAGCTTCTTAATCAGCAAAGCAATTTTAATCGTCATCGCCTGTTCGAAAACCCGAGGGTCGACACCAAGAATGCTGGATATCTGGTTAAGCCGGTATATCACTGTGTTGCGATGAATTCCCATTTCATTGGCTGTTTCTGTGAGATTAAGGTTTTGCTCAAAGAAACACTCTAAGGTTTTAACCAGGTCATCATTGGTTAACTTATGCAATAACTGATTAGCAAAGAGGATTTCTTTTTCGCGATTTCCCTCGCCTAGAATCGTAAGAATACCCAGGTCACCAAAGTAGTAGCTTTTATTCGTTCCCCATAAGCGAGCCCCAAACTCCAGAGCCAAGTCAGCCTCACGATACGAACTGAGCATACCGCCAATTCCTGCCGCGACATTTCCAAAGCCAACACTTATTTCTTGAATATGGAAGTTTTTAAGAGGCTCGAAAATAGCCTTATGCGATTTTTTAAGTAATTTGATGATATTTTCATCATCTTCCCCCTCCATCCCCTTAAAAATGATAAATTTATCGTTCCCAATGTACGCCACAATATTGTCGGTCGCTTTGGTAAAGAAAGTCGTAAGATTATTTTCGATTTTACGTTTCCAGTCTCGAATAATTTCTTCGCGTTCAAAACTTGGTTGGTCAAAAGACGCCAAACAGTTATTCCAAAAGTTTTCTAAATGGATAACAATTGCTAAACGTCGTGCGGCTACGTTATAGCCCAAAACACGGGATTCCGACTCGTAGAAGGGATATTCCGCTGGTGTCGCGTGATAAAGCAACTTGCTAATAAACTGATCCGTAGAGTCAAGGACAGGTTTATTAACTTCCAGATATTGCTGTACGAGCAACTCCGCAAAACTACGAATCAGCGGCACATAGCTTGCCATGTCGTGAGAGGTGTCGTTTACAAGCAATGCTGCAACAGTTTCCGCCTGATATTTAAGAGGAATGAGAAGCTTAGGGCCGCCATTAATATCAATGGTCTTTAAATCGCTATTCGCGATAGCATCCCGGGGCAAAGAAAAGCCGGAGGTATCAGCTTCGCCAGGAGAAGGAATTACTTTGCCAACCGAGTCGACAATAATCACTTCTTTACTGAGGAGATTTTTAATATACTCCCTAATCTCCTGGGCGAGTGTTTGAGAAATTTGCATAAACGTAGCCTCCTCGTTACGGGTATTATACCGTTTTTGTAATACTATACAAATCATTATAATAGGTCGGGGTGATTCTAAAGTTAGAAGACTCATACAAATTTAACTGTGATCGCTCACAGTTTTTCGTAAAATTTGACAACACCCCGCTACGTGAATAAGAATAGGAACCAATGATCGAGACACGCGACCTACACGCTATCCTGATTTCGGCCTGTAAAAAGCTGGAGAGAGATTTTGCCTACGAAGAACTGGGGGCAAGACTCGACACAATACGGGTAAAAATTGTTGACGCGAAAGAACTGTCTCATACCCTCTGCGGCCGTAAAGAACGACGATTTTACCATGTTCCCGCCTATTACGATCCCAATAAGCATGTTATTTACTTAAACGAGACAATGCTCTTCCAAGAAAATGACACCACCGTTTTTATCATTTGCTACCATGAGCTCCTCCATGCGATTTCCCATCATCGCAATTACCAAGAAGAAAACACCAACATTTTTCAATCCGGAGCGAAAATCGAACAGTTTAGCTACCAATTCTATAATTGTAGTAACCGGCTTCTCAATGAAGGTATCGTACAGTTTTTGACCAATTACTATAACAATGCCGACGATAACGCCTACGCCTACAGCAGTGAAACGAAGTTGATCCGAAAAGCCGCCCAATTGATTGGAATGACACCTTTTAAACGTGCTCTGCTCTTTGGCAACCTTGACAGCCTAGAATCGGCTTTCGACGGACTATTCGGCGCATATAGTTTTCGCTCTTTTTCCAAACTTTTAGATAAGAAAGAATACGCACACGCGGAAGCACTTCTTACCCCACTGTCAGTAATGGTTCTCTCGCCCCTGTTGCAGGAATCGCTGTCTTCAGCCTAGTACACGAAAAGCCCGGTTTATTACCGGGCTTTTCGTAAATGTGATCTATTGGTTCTTGGCCCGCGACTCGCCGCCTTTTTTACCGGCTTGCTTCGCTCGTTCAGACCCTTTTTCGAACTTACCGCCGCTTGCTTCACCACCTTTTTCACCTATTTTTTCGTAGAATTCACGGCCAAATCGTTGAGATGTTGTTTCGCCACCTTTTTTACCCGCTTTGGCGTGACCAGCAGGATCCCCATGCCAACCACGACCGTTCTTTTTCTCTGCCATAGTAGCCTCCGTCTTTTTACTTCGTGAGAAATATTATTTTGACGAGCGCTTGGAACGCTGCGACGGACCAGATTGCTTACCCTCTTCTATCAGCTCGCGAACACGCTGACCGCCCTTTTGTCCAATTTTTTCGTAGAACTCAGGTCCATATTTTTCCCGAACAGCTTCACCGCCCTTACGACCAATCTGCTCATAGAACTCCGGACCGTACTTCTGTTTAACAGCCTCTCCGCCCTTTCGGCCCATTTCAACGTATCCACCATGGCCGAGCTGCTGCTTGCGAGCTTCGCCGCCTTTTTCGCCAATCTCCTGGTAAAACTCCGGGCCATACTTCTCTCGCACGGTCTCACCGCCCTTACGACCTGCTTCACGGACTGTCATATCGCCGCCTTCGCGGTTTCCAGTATTAGCATTATTTTTACGTGGCATTGCTTTCACCTCCTACCTTAAGCACATTCGTTTTTCTCTGTGCTTCCTCTGTCGACCTTGTAGCCACATCATAGTTTTCAAAGAAGGAGAGTTCATCGGCGGATGTAACCAAAAATGCTCACCCCTGTGGCCGAGAAATTGGAGGAGTCATAGAAACGCAAAAATACTCGTCCTCTTCTCAGAAAAAGTACACCATAGAAAGAACCCGGACTAGCCGGGTTCTTTCCTCTTTGGTAGCGAAATTCCTATTTATCTTTCTTACGTCCCTGCGCACGTTTTGCTTGCTCAATCAGCTCTTTCACGCGCTGCCCACCTTTTTGACCAAGTTCACGATATCCTTCAGAACCAAGTTGACGTTTTCGAGCTTCGCCACCTTTTTCGCCAATCTCTTGGTAGAATTCCGCACCGTATTTTTGCTTGACTGCATTGCCGCCTTTTTTACCAGCTTCACGTACGGTCATTCCACCTTCCGAGCTCTTCTGTTTATTCTGTCGTGGCATGATGGCTCCTTTGCCGGCGTCTTAACGCAAGACTTTTACAGCGCGAAGGATACCAATCAAGAGGATAGCGCCTACGATTCCCCAGAAAAGACCCGAGAGACTCAGTGCGCCGGCAGCAGTTGCACCACCGATTCCGAGTACGTCAGCGAAAAGCCAACGACCGAGAAATGCACCAACGATACCAATTAACACGTTTGCGATTGCACCCTGCTGCTGATCAGTTCCCATAATAAGGCTTGCAACCCAACCAATTAACGCACCAACAAGTAAGATAATGACTAAATCCATAGTGCTCCTTTCTCAAAGCATAGATTTTGAAGAATCCGTGCCAGCGCAATTTTTATTTTCACCTCCTCCCGGGGTTTGGCTTAAGCGCTTAAGACACTTCTGTCTTCTTGCTCACAACAATAGCGCATGCCCGTTACCGCTTCATCGGCCGAACAAACAAGGTAACCCTAGGACAAATTTTTTAATTTTGTAAGTTATAACTAACACAGGATACAAAAAAAAGGAGCTAACCA
>DASWYB010000028.1:0-14638 GCA_036405195.1 Patescibacteria group bacterium | reverse complement strand
CAGGCAGTTCATCTTATAGGAATGCCCGAGGCGCAATTGACCTTAGCTCAAGGCGTAACCTACTTGGCCAATGCCCCGAAAAGTACTGCACCTATGGACGCTCTCTACGCTGCATACTATGATATCGACAACCTGCCCATTGGGCCGGTCCCGATGCATTTGCGCAATGCCGCCAACCAGGTTATGAAAGATCTAGGAGCCGGCAAAGGCTACGTGCGCTACGAAAAAAATGATCCTGAGCAATTTAAGAATCAGCAGTTTTTACCTGATAACGTGAAACACCATACCTATTATGACGCATCACTCGACCGACAGCCCAAACGAAAATCCAACGGCGAAAACCAAGCGTAGCCACACCTGGCTCCAGCAGCAGTTGGATATCATTTGGAGTCAGCACTTTTCCGATATTGAACGGCTTAATATTGTAACCATCGAGTGGGGAAGAACGAACCGCAATCGTTTAGGCTCGATCACCGGCAAAGGCGGCAGCCGAGACAACCCGACCCGTTCGGAGATTCGGATTAATTCGTTAATGCGCGATGAACGGGTACCAGAGAGCGTCATCTGGCAAACAATTGCGCATGAACTTTCGCATTATTGCCATGGATTTTGTAGCCCACATCCGCAAAAATATCCTCATGCTCACCGAGGAAACATTATCGAAAAAGAACTTCGCAGCCGTAACTTAGCCATTGTCTACGAAGAATCCGAGGCTTGGCTTAAAGCCAACTGGCGTAATTATTTAGCCCAAACCATCGGCACCACCCGCCGTAAAGCACCTATAAGGAGAACCTATGCCCCACGAATCACCGTGTCTCTTTTGCAGAATTTCAAACAAGGACTTATCGGCCAGCATCGTCTACGAAGACGAAAACGTGATAGCGTTTAATGATATTCACCCCAAGGCTAAAGTCCACGTTCTCGTTATTCCGAAAAAACATATCCAATCGCTCGCAGATGCGGAGGACGAAGACCAAGAACTCCTCGGGATGGTTATGTTAACGGTAAAAAAGGTTGCCGAGGAACAGAGAATTGCCTCATCTGGCTATCGCACGATTATTAATACCCGTACTCATGGTGGGCAGGAAGTTGACCATCTCCACGTCCATATTCTCGGTGGAGAGGCCATCGGTCCAATGGTGTCAAAGTAAAACAAAACCTCCCATAACGCAAAAGCGCCAGAGGGGAGGGGAAAGGGGACAGCCACAGTGATAGGAGCAGAGAACAGAGACGCATGTCTCTCGGGGTTAACTACTCCTATCACTGCGAGCCGTACTTACTTATACCACGCAAGATACTTCGGCACAAATACTAATAACGCAACATATTGCACAAGTTTTTTTATAATTATTAAACAAAGACTCTATTTAATAGCTAGGAGACGCTATACAAAGACAAACATGATGAGAACACACCTTCTTGGCCTCGCACGTGACCATAGGCTTTTACCCCGGAGCTAGCGAGACGCTAGCGCAAGCTAGCCGGCGGCATGCCGGCTAAAAACTTCACAATCTAGAAAATATATGCTAGAATGAGTCTGTTATTCATTTATAAATAGACATTGAAGGCAGGTGATTGTTTTGTCTGACGACTTTCGTCCACGCAGCCGTGAAAACTCCGATCGATCGGACCGTCCACGCGGCCGTGAAAACTTTGAAGTTGTTCTGCGCCGCTTCTTCCGAGAAGTACAGCAGAGCGGCATCCTCACCGAAGCAAAGCGTAAACGCTTCTTCGAAAAGGATACTTCCCGCAAACTTAAGCGTACTATCGCACAGCGTAAAGCTGACCGTAAACGCATAACTCGCGGTTATTAAACCCGAGCACGAAGATTAACTTCGTATCATTTCGTCCCCATACACACTCTGTGTGGGGCGAAAGGATAGGAGGCATATGACTCTCGCCGAACAGATTCAAAAAGATACTATTGCTGCTATGAAAGAACGCGACGCTGACCGTGTGGCGGTATTACGCATGGTCTCCAGCGCAATTAAAAACGAAGCCATTAAAGTTGGTGGCCTTGGCACCGTTCTTACCGATCCACAAACGCTTGCCGTTTTAAACCGTGAAGTAAAACAGCGCAAAGATGCGGCAACTCAATATAAAGAAGCCGGTCGGCCCGAGCTGGCGGAAAAAGAAGAAGCCGAACTGGCGATTATTGAAGAATACATGCCCAAAGGCCTCTCAGACGAAGCACTCCAGTCACTCGTTAACGAAATCATCACCGAAACGGGCGCAACCACCCGCGCGGATATGGGTAAAGTGATGGCCGCCATCAAAGCCAAACTCGAAAACCCCGCCGACAGCGCCAAAGCCGCTCAGCTCGTTGGACAGAAACTCCAATAAAATAAAAAACTCACTACAAAGGACGCTCCCCAGAGCGTCCTTTGTAGTGACAAAACACGAGCCGCTCGACATACACCAGGCGACTCTTTTTTATTAAAAGTAGCTCATCCGACCCACCAAAAGGTTGACTCTATACTTTTAACCATGTAAAATGCATCCATGCATTCAATAACCCCGGCGAGAGTGTTGGCAGCAGCCAATTATCTCCTTGTCAGCCTCACAATTGCGTCCCTGATCGGTATGGTCAGCCCAACGCTTTTGGCGGCCTATATTGAAAAAAATCTCATCCCGCAACCCGCTCAATCTTTCGAAGCGCCTGTCACGGCTTCGGTAAGCGGCGTAAGCACTACCACCCGAGAAGACTCTGCGGACTTCTTTCAGTATCGCGAAGGAACAGCCGTTCCGTTAACGACTTCAAGCAGCAGCAACGTTGCTCGGAATACAGCACGCAATACGATCATCGCCAAAGCCCAAGCCGCAGATACTCACATTTCCGCTTCGGGCTATATGCTGCCGATTAAGTACCGAGGGATTTCTCGCGGTATTATTACCGGTGTTCATACGGGCATCGATTTCTTAGCCGAAGTTGGAACACCCGTCTGGGCGGCGGCTGACGGCACAGTTACAACTGCCGACGCCAGCGGCTGGAATGGTGGTTGGGGCAAAACAATCGTAATTACCCACAGTGAGAGCCAGAACACCCGCTATGCTCACTTAAGCAAACTTATTGTAAGCGAAGGCCAAGTCGTCAAACGTGGTGATGTGATTGGCTATTCCGGCAATACAGGCCGTTCCACAGGACCGCATTTACACTTTGAATTACGCATTAACGGTAAACCACGCAATCCGTTTTAATACTGCTACTTGATCAGAGCAGAGGTCTATATTATAATTCTTTAAAAGAGCGCCTGTAGGCTCTTTTCTGTTTGCAGAGGGAAAAACATGAAAAAGATGTTAGGGGTTATCGGCGGAGGTCAACTTGGGTTCATGCTGACCCTTGCCGCCAACCGTCTGGGCATTCCGGTCGTTGTACTCGATCCGAACCAAGATTGCCCAGCCACCCATGCTGGCGCCATGCAAATAGTCGGAAAGTTCACCGACACCAACCGGCTGCGACAGCTCGCCGATCGAGGGACGGCGGGTGTGACCGTGGAAATCGAACATGTTGGCGTGGAAACACTTCAGCAGCTCGTAGCTACGGGCTACGAAATCAACCCTGCTCCCAGTGCGCTGGCGTTGATCCGTGACAAGTACACGCAGCACCGCATGTGGCTTGAGCACGACTTGCCCACACCGCGGATCATGACCGTAGATGGGAGCCTTGGCGGAGCCGTGTTTGCAGCCCGTAAGGCGTGGGAGACTCAGAAACTGGTTGTCAAAACCCGCTTCGGCGGATATGACGGCCGCGGGACGGCTTTCATATCCACCGACGAGGACATCAAGACCGCAGTGCGTAAGGTAGGTGATCAGCACCTCTATCTGGAGGAAGCGATTCCCGTGGCACGGGAGATTGCGGTAATTATGTACCGCGACTACACCGGCACCGTGGGACACTATCCGGTAATCGAGACCTTTCAGCAGGAAGGCATCTGTCACCACGCCATGATGCTCGGACATCAGGATGCGAACCTCGACCGGCGCGCAACTAACCTGGGACGAAAAGTGATGGAGCACCTGGAAGGACGAGGGGTATTCACGATCGAGATGTTCGTCACTGGAGAAGGCGACATCTTCATCAATGAGGTTGCTCCGCGCGTTCACAACGCCGGACACCTGACAGTAGAAGGGTGCGAAACGTCCCAGTTCGAGCAGCATGTCCGCTGTGTGGTAGGACTACCAGCAGGACGACCCAACTCACGGCACCTCCACAACGGCGTGGCCATGGTCAATGTACTAGGCAATCGAAACGCCAACGCCAATCCTCAGGGCTTGGAGCATGCGCTCCAAATCCCTGGCGTGTCGTTCACCGACTACTGGAAGGACGAAGTGCGCGAAGGAAGGAAGATGGGCCACTTCGTCTGCGTCGACCCCCGGGGTCCGCAGTACGCGCTTAAAGGAGCACAGGAAGCACGCCGCCGCTTCACTATCTAGAGGGGCACGCCCTCAACTCACAAAACCCTGGCGCTCGCACGGAGCAGCGCCAGGGTTTTACATTTCTCCGATTGGTTCTCTCAATACCACATATTTTTAGGAGACTGCCCCAATGTTTTTTATTCTCCGACCTTCTATGCTCGAGCAAAGAGAAAGGAACACCATGCATAAAGAAACATATATCGGATGGCTTAACGATGCTTACAGTATGGAAGTTGGCCTCGTGCCCGTACTCGAAAACCACGAGAAAGATGCCGAGGGAAACACCGAAGTTCAGGAGAAAATCCAGGAACATATTGAGCAGACAAAAAAACACGCCGAAATGATCAAAGCCTGCATTGAACGTAACGGCGAAGATGTGTCGAGCGGCAAAGAAACATTTGGCAGCATGCTCGGCAAAATGAAAGCCGCTTCTACAGGTATGTATAAGGATGAAGTTGTAAAAAACGCCTTAGCCGATTATACCGCAGAACATTTCGAGATTGCCTCGTATCAATCCTTGATTGCAGCCGCCACCGAGATGGAAGATGACGAAACAAAACAAGTGTGCCAGACGATCCTCGGCGAAGAAGAAGACATGGCAGCCTGGTTAGCAGAACAGATCCCGACGATCACAAAAGACTTTATGCGCCAGCAAGCTGAAAAAGAAGACGAGTAACTAAAATTTCATAATCGAAAAGACGCGGTGACGCGTCTTTTCGTGTTGGAAAGATAGCATGTTATGACTTCTGCATGCGGCCAAGGGTGGCGAGCAAGTAGAGAGCGGAGAGACCAACAAGAACGTAAACAATGCGGGCGATAGAAGAACCGTCGCCAAAGATCGAATCAACAAGGTTGTAGTCAAAAGCACCGACTAACCCCCAGTTAATACCGCCAATCACCACGAGGATGTAGGCAACCCAATCAAGTGTGGACATTTTCATAATCAATCACCTCCCGATCTAGTTATATAGTAGCCTTCGTAGCAAGCAAATACAATATGTGTACCAGTATAAAAATAGTGGGATCAAGCCGGCTCCCCTTGGAAGAAAATGTAATGCGCTATGCCGTGGTAGAATTTAGACCTATTTGGTTGCGAGAAATGCGACATTCCTCTACAGTAACCATATGATCAACTTTGTCCTCCAGAACTCTACCAACCATCACATTGATGACACAACTATACAAAAAGGATTGGCAGCTGCCGCGACAAAATTAGGCGAGATTGGCGAACGGCACGTTGCAATCGAGATCGTTACGTCCGAAGAATCACAAGCTCTCAACGCCGAACTACGGGGCCAAGATAAACCCACCGACATTATTAGTATCAGCACTCAAGAAACAAAAGTAGGGGAACAGGTAATCGAAGAATCCGCCGAAGGTGCTCTCAGCTTCGAAATCAACGAGTCAAAACCACTCGAAAACGCTTGGCCGGTCATTGGGCAACTCGTGCTATGTTACGACGTTATTGCCCAAAACGCCCAGCGTGCTGGACAGCCTGTAGAACGTGAACTAGAATGGGTAATAGAGCATGGGATACTTCATCTCATGGGTTTTCATCACGAACATGACGATTAATTCTGGTAGCGGAGGGAACGTTTAGCATGGCTCGACAGCATCATGCAGGACATATATCAGTTGGATTAGACATTGGCACTTCAAAGATTGCCATTTGTATTGGCACACTCCAGGAAGGAATTCCTACTATTTTAGGGATGAGCAAATCGCCATCCGCCGGTATTCGTAAAGGCGTGGTTTCCGACATCGAAGAAACGATTAGCGCATTGTCGGCTGCGTTAGCGGCCGCTGAGCGAATTGCTGGGCTGCCGATCCATTCGGCCACCGTTGGTATTGAAGGCGCCCATATTACGACCACAAACTCGAAAGGAGTAGTGGCTGTTAACCGTAGCAACTCTGAGATAAACCCAGAAGACACACATCGGGCAATCGAAGCCGCGCGAGCCGTCGCATTACCACCAAACCAAGAAATTTTACACATTTTACCCCGGCTCTTTAGCGTTGATGGCTTACAAGGAGTCAAAGATCCGAGCGGTATGGTTGGTATCCGCCTCGAAGTCGACACCTATATTATTGGCGCATCTACTGCCGCTATCCGTAATATGAGCCGGGTTATTACCTCGGCAGGACTCCAAGTCGACAATTTGCTTTTTGGCCCCTTAGCCTCTGCCACTGCCCTCATCGATAAACCCGCAAAGGAAAGCGGTGTTATTTTAGTCGACTTTGGCGCCTCGACAACCTCGCTTATCGTCTTTGAGGAAGGCGATGTTATTCACGCAACGGTCTTACCGGTTGGATCGAGCCATATTACCAACGATATAGCCATTGGCCTACGCACGAACCTAGAGACCGCCGAACGGATTAAACAAGATCACGGCTACGCGTTATCGAGTGAGATCGGCGATAAAGAGATTATAGACCTTTCAGAATACAACCCAGCCGAAGAATCAACCACGAGCCGCAAATATGTCTGCGAAATTATCGAAGCCCGCTTAGGCGAAATTTTCTCCATGATCCGGGACGAGTTGCGCATTATTGGGAAGGATGGTATGTTGCCCGCAGGCGTCGTCTTTACGGGCGGCGGGGCGCACTTAGCTGGCCTGACGGACGCAGCAAAAGATATTTTGCAACTCCCAGCCCAAATCGGCACCCCGTCATCCGAAATTTCGGGCATGATTGACAAACTTGATGACCCACTCTATTCTACGAGTGTCGGCCTGATGCTCTCTGGGCTTTATCAGCCCCACCAAGAGTTACGTAGCCCGGCATACGGAAAAATGGATCACCAGATGGGAGACATATTTGAGAAAGCTAAAGGGTTTCTCAAACATCTTCTGCCATAACTACACTTACATAAATATCGACCTAGGAGGGACTGGTCGTATTCTTGAATTATTCTTAATTCAATGATACTAAGGACGTATAAGGAGCCCCCTCATGGAAAAAGCCCCCCAGATTGAAACATTTGCCACAATCAAAGTTGTTGGTGTCGGAGGTTCCGGCTGCAACGCCATTCGTCGGATGATCGCCGCCAAAGTTCGGGGTGTCGAATTTATTGCTATTAATACAGATGCACAAGCGCTTTTACATAACGAAGCTCCTGTTAAGGTTCAGATTGGCAAAGAACTCACCCGTGGCCTGGGGGCTGGTGGGGATTTAGAAGTCGGTGCCAAAGGGGCCGAAGAAGATAAAAACGAAATCTATGAAGTGCTCAAAGGCGCAGACATGATTTTTGTTACCTATGGAGCTGGTGGAGGAACCGGAACCGGAGCTGGCCCGGTGGTTGCTTCGATTGCCAAAGAGCTTGGCGCGCTTACAGTGGGCGTTGTCACCAAGCCATTTTCGTTCGAAGGTCTTCGCCGCAAGAAAATTGCCGAACTCGGCATTGAAGAACTGAAAGACAAAGTCGATACACTGATTACGATTCCA
Organism: Patescibacteria group bacterium; assembly: GCA_036405195.1. Taxonomy (GTDB): domain Bacteria; phylum Patescibacteriota; class UBA1384; order 2-12-FULL-50-11; family DASWYB01; genus DASWYB01. The sequence continues at coordinate 6,778 of DASWYB010000028.1, read as the reverse complement.
AACGACCGGCTATTACAAGTTATTGATAAAAAAACCTCCCTGAGCGATGCCTTTGCCATAGTTGATGATGTCCTCCGTCAAGGCGTGCAAGGTATTTCCGACCTTATTACCCTCCACGGTATTGTTAACGTCGACTTTGCCGACGTACGCTCGATCATGAAAGATGCAGGATCCGCCCTTATGGGAATCGGCCGCGCCGGAGGCGACAACCGCGCTATCGAGGCTGCGCGCGCTGCGATCGATAACCCGCTCCTCGATGTTTCGATCGAGGGAGCTAAAGGAATACTCTTTAATATTACCGGTGGTCCCGACATGTCGATGTACGAAATCGACGAAGCAGCCAAAGCCATTACCGAAGCCGCTCATCCCGATGCCAATACCATATTTGGTGCCTTAGTTGACGAAGCTATGAGCGGCGAAATCAAGATTACTGTCATTGCAACCGGGTTTGATGCCGAAGACCTCAAAGAAGTCCGCCGACCACAAATTCCAATGTCATCGAGCGCACCTAAAATGCCACTTCGTAACCGAGAGCCTGAGCCAGATATCGATCTCACCCTCGAAGCCATCGACGAAGACGATTCTAACGATCACGAACTCGACGTCCCCGCATTTATCCGCCGAAAATTAAAGTAAAAACTAAGTAAAAGCGCATCACTCGATGCGCTTTTACGATACACAGTATATTTACAAATTAAAACATTTAGTATATAATTATCACGTCATTGCGACGCTGTCCGGAATCACCCGGACTTACCTGCCTTCAAGGAGGCTAGCTCGAAATGGTTACCCACATGACGATCGAGTCAATCGATCAGATTCCAGATTTTCCAACTTCGATGCATGTACCTCTCCTCAAGTTGATGTTGATAAATAACCGAGGGTACATCTGTCTCGCTGGCTGGACTCGCCTTCCAGTAGGATCGGAGGTAACTCTGATCAGTGAAGTGACGATCACCGGAAACGAGGCGCGAGGATGGTTTAAGCCGACAACGGTAAAAACCTCAGGCGCCACGTTATCGATGATTGAGCTCGTCTCCCCAGCACGCTCTAAAGAACGACCGGAAGAATGCACTCTGATTCTGTCCGAGGTGTACGAACAGATCATCGTCAAGGCACTCGGAGAGGAGGGTACCGTTTCCTGCTCTACCATCCTCACCGAGGAGCCTTTGACCTGCTGGGAAGTTTATACCGCTGGCCACTGGGTCAGTATGATTGCTCTTCCACGTGAGGAGGTAACTAGCTCGCTAGTCTCTTACTTTAGCCAGCTCCAGCGCAAAGGAATGGCAAAGTTGCAGGAATCTCTCCTCGGTCAAGCCAAAAGCAGAACCCTCTCTGCTCTCGGCCTTCCCAAAAAGTAGTCGACACGCGACGCTCTCTCCATTTAACTGGTGGCCTGGGACTTTTCTCGGCCGCCAGTTATTTGTTTTTAAGGAAAATATAAAAGGAGCCCCCGCCGTAAACGGCGGAGGCGGGGAACAAGGGGCAAAACCCCGGGAATGAAGAGCGATGGACACTACCCGTAGGTGTGAGCCCTTAGGCATGCATCGGGAGTGAACCCAGAGGCACGAAGTGCCTTCGGATGACGTGACGCGAGTGCGGCGCTCGCGCGAGCACCCGCTTCAGCGTCCATCATGAACGCAACGTGAGCAGGAATACCTGCCGAACGGCGACGACACAACTCCGTCGAAGACAGAGCAGAAGGCGGGGAAGGGCGATGCCCCATCAGGTAGGACGGGATACCAGTGTGATCTTCGTGCATATCCTCTCTCTGCATCTCCATCTCCGAAGAAATGAAAAAACGGACAAGCTGTCCGTTGGGCCATACACAACACTCCCCATTGAGCGAGTGCATTGACCTCCGGACAGATTCAGCCCGTCTAGAAGGTCAATCCACTGGGTATATGCCAAGCGAACACCACCATTCTAAAGGCTTTCAAAAGTCGCGTCAAGGGATTTTGAAAACATTCCAAATAATAATCAATTGACTTAGCAGGTATAATAACAGTATGTCGCTCAAAAAACCTTTTCGTGCCGTTGCAATATTTGTAGACCAAGATCGCATTTTACTAATGGAGCGGATTAAGAGCGATAACCATTATTTCGTATTTCCTGGAGGCCGGATTGAAGTAGGGGAAACGCCCGAAGAAGCCGTGAAGCGGGAAGCGCATGAAGAAACATCACTCAGGATATTACAAGCAGAACTAATATTCGAGTTAAATAACGGTAGCGATCATGAATACTACTTTTTAGTTAAGGAGTTTACTGGAGAACTGGCCCTCGGTGGAGAAGAGAGAGACAACATGACTGCCAACAATCAATACATTCTGCGTTGGGTTCCTCTAAATAATATGGCCTCACTATCAAATCTCTTTCCACTTGAAGGGAAAGAGCAATTAATAGAATTATTAAGCAAGACGAATAAGCTATAATACAAACATGCGCCCGTAGCTCAGGGGATAGAGCGTCTGGTTCCGGTCCAGAAGGTCGGGGGTCCGAATCCCTCCGGGCGCGCCATAACGAACTAAATCACAGGAGACTTGATTATGAATCAAGAAGACATTTTTGATCTGAATCTAGCTCGCATAAAACGATTTGAAAAAATTGAAGGACGGCCGTGGGGTGTCGAAGGTGCCATTATAGAGCTCACTAAACAGGTAGGGGAACTCGCTGCGTTAGTCATGACAAAAGAAGGCTACTATTTTAAAAATCGCGAGCAGTATAGCGATAAATATTCTCAAAACACCGACGATATTGCCGACGAACTTGCTGACATAACCTACGCTGTGACGAGAATTGCAAAGCACTACAATATCGACGTGTTAAAGTCGACCCAAAAAGCCGCTCAAGAAGATGAACGATGGTTTAAGGATAAAGGCATTAGCTTCTAGTACAGAAACCATCATAAAAACACTTTGGGTGTGTTAGAGTGAGGATATGCAAAAACCAGTTTCTTCGCGACGGGTAGTCCTGACTTCGTTTGTCGTCGACCTTTCGGATGTACTATTAAATACATTCATCGCCGTTGTGAGCGGCAGCGTGGTGATGGCATCAGAGGCGCTTCAAGGGCTGGCAGATCTCCTTACTTCTGGGTTGCTACTTATTGGTTTAAAGCAATCACGACGTCGTGCAAACAAAAGTCACCGGTTTGGCTACGGCCGAGAAATTTACTTTTGGACATTGATGTCGGGGATTATGATGCTGACGCTGACTGCCGGTTTGTCGTTTTACTTTGGCCTTAACCGTTTCTTTCATCCCGAACCAATAGACAAAACACCGCTCGCACTAGGCGTCTTACTCATTGGCTTAGCCACAAACGCATATGCTTGCTATCTAAGCTACCAACGCCTTCACGCCTTCCATCCAAGACAAAAGCTTTGGAAAACTTTTCAATATTCTGACCTTATAGAGACCAAAGCCACCTTTATTCTCGATAGTATGGGAGCTTTAGCAGCTTTGTTTGGATTTCTCTCACTGGGGCTATTTGCCATAACGGGGAATTCTCGGTTCGATAGTGTGGGGGCTATGCTGATCGGCGTACTGATTGCGGTTCTCTCGTTTTTCTTAATCCTCGAAGTGAAAGATCTTTTAGTCGGCCGAGCTGCGTCACCGGAACTAGAAGAAAAAATCCGTGAGAGTGCTTTAAGTATTAAAGGGGTGCAACACATCCTTGATCTCCGGACCATGTATCTCGGGACCGAGCGACTGCTTGTGAACCTCGAAATCCACGTTAAAGATAACCTCACCACCGACCAAATTGAACAACTGACGGACGCTGTTAAGCACCGCATCAAACAGCGAATCCCGAGCGTGAAACATATTCAAGTAGAACTTGAGAGCCCGGACGAAGAACTTTAAAAATACCCGCTTCCGAGAAGCGGGTATTTTTGCTTACGCCTTGGCTTTTTCGCTCCCAATCTTTTCGAGCGACTTGCTTACAAATTCCAAAAGGTCTTCATGTTTGTCTTGAGCGTCATCAGCTAAATCAGCCAGCTCAGCTAAATCAAGTGACTTCGCAGCTCCTTCAACAAGTGCCCAGTGCACAATTGCCGCTCCTTCAAAAAAGCCTTTCCATTCTAAAAGCTCCGCCGCATTATCCCATTCTTCGCCAACGTACATATCACGCATGGCGCGGAGCTTGTTGCTAGTTCCTTCGCATTTGGTGAGAGTAACTTCTTTCATGCCAGCTTTATCGGCAAAGTCAATAATCATATCGGCATGGTTATTGAGCTGAGAAATGGTCTTTTCGAGTTTTTCAACATCAGCAACCTTAACAAAACCCTCATGCCCTTTTTCAATTGTTTCGGCTCCCACGCGGCAAAAGGCGAGCACTTCGCCTAATTTTTTAGCGGTAAATTCATTCATCAGAATCCTTTCGTTATATGTCTATTATACCAGAAATGCTACTTTGGGCTGCGGGTATGGTGCATAACTTCTGACATCGAAGAGAACTGTTCATCGGGCAATGAAAGAATGACCTCAAGAACTTTCGCCGTATCGGGATAGCCTTCTTGGCCATCTTTTGATTCCACATGTTCAATTAAGTCCTGGCGAGTCGCCGGAAAGTGTACCCCTTTAAGATGTCTCATTATATTAGCCGGCCCTTTTCCACCAACCCCTCGTGGCATAGACACGCCTTTCTCGATAACAGACTAATTGCCTGTTGGATCGAAAACTTTTCCTGTGTAATAGCTTGATTCTTCCGACGCCAAAAAAACGTACGTTGGCGCTAGCTCGGCCGGCATAGCGGGACGCTTCCAAAGCGTATCACTTCCAAACTTCTCTACGTGATCAGGCAAGAGAGTAGACGGAATAAGAGGTGTCCACACAGGACCTGGAGCCACACAGTTCACTCGTATACCTTGGCTCGAGACAGCTTTGGCGAGTGATTTTGTAAAAGCATGGATAGCTCCTTTGGTCGAGGCATAGTCAATCAGCGAACTACTTCCCTCCATGGCCGTTACTGAGCCTGTATTAATAATTACCCCGCCCGATGCAAAAGAAGGAAGAACGGCTTGCGCCATCCATATATAGCCAAAAATATTCGTTTTAAATGTCCGCTCGAGCTGTTCAGGGGTAATATTGAGAAATGAAGGTTGCTCCTGTTGATACGCTGCGTTGTTCACCAAAATATCAAGGCCGCCTAAATCATTAACAGCCTGCTTTACAAGATTACGACATACTGAGTACTCAGATACATCGCCTTCATACATATAGCCCTTCTGGCCCGCTTCAGTGATTATTTCGACGGTGCGCTTCGCATCGTTGAGCTCGTTAAAGTAAACAATCGCAACATCGGCGCCTTCACGGGCAAACGCAAGTGCAACGGCCCGGCCAATTCCGCTGTCTCCTCCAGTAATAAGGGCTTTTTTACCAACTAATTTTCCTGAGCCAACATAACTAGTCTCGCCGTGATCGGCGAGGGGAGTAAGAGACGATTCATGCCCAGGCCAATCTTGCTGCTGGCGTGGCACACCACCAGAAGGAAAGCGATAAGTATCCATACTGTACTGTATACCAAATTCTGATGAAGAGGGCTTTAGCCAAAGTAGAAAAGCCCAAAGCGTCTTACGTTTTCTCCTTAGACTTTTCTCTAAACAGTCAAGTTTCGTAGAGCAGACAATACACATAGGCTAAGTAGTCACATTTAGGGATATTACCCAAAGCAGGCTTAATGTGAGGTTGATATACTGCAACTATGATTCCATTACGAGATAGTAAACCAAGCCACCACTTTCCGTTGTGGACTATTATTTTAATTATACTGAATGCAGCGGTCTTCTATTGGGAACTCACAAGCCCCGAAAGCGACGCTTTCATTCATACTTACGGCCTTGTTCCAGCCCTAATTGATAATAGGAATCCCGCAACCTGGTATCCCTTTGTTACCTCGTTATTTTTACACGGAGGATTTCTCCACCTTGGCTTAAACATGCTGTTTTTATGGGTATTCGGTGACAACGTCGAAGACCACCTTAGTTTATTCTACGTACCATTCTATATCCTGGGAGGCATTCTTGGTGCCCTGGCGCAATACGTGTTTATGCAAGGCGCAGATATTCCTATCGTTGGCGCCTCGGGTGCAATCGCAGCAGTAATGGGGGCATACATTGTATATCATCCCCATAGCCGGATTCAGACACTCGTCTTTATCCTTGTGTTCATCACAATCATCGAAATTCCAGCAATTGTAATGTTAGGTTACTGGTTTGCACTTCAACTTCTCAGTGGCTACTCATCTATAAACGATATCGCCGCCGGAGGTGGGGGAGTGGCATACTTTTCTCATATTGCCGGATTCGTAACTGGCCTCGTTGTTGGCTGGGCCACAAAGCCTTATCAATTACGGCCGTCCAGAGTATAATCCAAAGGTGGCTACCTATTTACTCACCATTGAACCGCCCGACGATTTAAGCAACGCACTATCAGAAATTCAGGAAACATATCGATCTATACGGTAGAACCGTATTATTGGGCCCCATATCACCCTTGTTCCACGCTTTGAATCAAAATCGGAGAGTAGGCTGATAGGTGATTACCTGAAGCAGAAAATTCCACCACAGAGTCCCTTTCCCATAGAACTCACCGGCATAAATGTCTTTCAACACAAACACTCTGTTATTTATGCTGACGTCAAGCCGAGCACGGAACTTTCCAGACTGCAGAGCAATGTGCAATCGGCTCTTTCTCTCTACCCAGAAAGTACCGTACTGCAACATGAAACCTTTCATCCTCACCTCACACTTTCTAATAAACTAACCAAAGAAGAAGTGCACCC
>DASWYB010000027.1:0-18489 GCA_036405195.1 Patescibacteria group bacterium | reverse complement strand
TGAAATCAGCCTGGACGATGGCGGCAAGACTTTTATCGAGATGAAAGATAATGGCTCGGGTATGGATCGAGAAGATGCTGTTTCCTGCTTCTTGCGCCATGGTACTTCGAAGATAAAAGAAGTCGATGATTTGCTTCACGTTACGACGCTCGGATTCCGTGGTGAGGCGTTAGCGGCTATTGGTGCGTCCGCAGTGGTAGAGATAGTAACAGGAAAAGCAGATAGCTCTGAGGCGACGCAAGTGGTGATGGAGCACGGTGTTCTGTCTTCCCCGAAGCCTCACCCGTTAGTAAAAGGTACTCGGATTCAAGTTCGTGATCTATTTTCAGCTTTACCAGCGCGACAAAAATTTTTAAAAAGTGAAGCGACTGAGTGGAAGGCCACGTTAGAAACACTTGTAAAGCAAATGATTGTGCATCCCGAAGTTGCGTTTATGGTAAAACATAACGGAAAAACGATTTACGATCTTCCCTCGCATGATTTTTCTTCCCGTGTTGCTCAAGTCTGGAAGGTAGAGCCGCAAGCTTTGATTTCCGTGGATCGAGAAGTGCCGCATATGGCACTTTCGGGCGTGGTAGCGCAGCCTATGATTGCTCATGATGGCAAAGCGAGACAATTTTTCGCCGTGAATGGCCATCCCGTGAACGATAAAATGGTTGCACGAGCGATTAAGGATGCGTTTGGAACACTTCTTCCTCCTTCGATGTATCCTTCGTACGCTCTTAACCTTGTTATTCATCCTGGTATGGTAGATGTGAATATCCATCCACGGAAAGACGAAGTCCGGTTTGTGAACTCCCAGGAGGTTTTTCGTTTTGTCATGCAGTCCGTTTCTCAGTCTCTTGCGGGCGTTAATAATGCGTTTACCTCGCTGCCAACCTTTTCGGTGCCATCGGCTCCGTATGCTTCTCCTTCTACTCAGCTCGAGAGTATGCCGTTTGAACGAATTGAGCGGGGAGGGTTTTTAGAATCAGGGACGAGTTTTGGAGGAGGCACACAACGCTCTTCTTTTAGCTCCTCGCCTTTTCAAGCCATGCGGCAGTTTGTTAATGAGCCGACCGAGATTCAGTCTTCCCCGATCATAACAATTGATAACTGTTTTCTCGTTGCCCAGCATGAAAGAAAGCTCTTGCTAGTAGATCAGCACGCTGCTCACGAGCGGATTTTGTATAATCAGCTCTGGGCACAGGAGAAGCAGAAAGAAGTGGTGCGTCAGGCATTACTTTTGCCAGCCGAGCTATCACTCAGCCCCGACGAACGGGCTCTGTTTCATGTTCATAAGAGCGATTTTGAGGCCATCGGCTTTGCTTTTACCGCAGGAGACGATGTTTATTTGCTCGAAGTTCCTCAGGTAATGAAGCTGAGTGATCCGGTTAAATTTTTTCGGTCAGTATTAGGTGGGCTTACGGAAGATCGTGTGGAGCCGGAACTGACAGACTTTAAGCATAAACTGTTTGCGACAATGGCCTGTAAGGCCGCAGTCAAGGCCGGCGATGTTATTAGCGAGGGTGAAAAACAGCGCCTCATAAAAGACTTGCTCGAAGCAGAATCTTTTACCTGTCCGCATGGTCGACCAAGCCACATTGAAATCTCGGGTACTGATTTAGAAAAATTATTCAAACGGACTGGGTTTTAGCCTTGAAATAAAAAGAATATAATAGTATATTACACTTGTTGTTCGGTCGAAAATGGCAATAGTGCCGCATCGATCACTCATCCTGGTGGTGAGCTCGAAAGGAGACAACAATGACTACGGGGCATGACTTTTGGAAGATCGTAGGCGAGCTTAGTCCTGGAGATTGGTGCTTGAGCCGTGGAGCTCATGAAGCTGCTACGGCGTGTTTAGAAGGGGCCGTTCCTGGCTGCTCTCAGTGGCGCGTTCACGAATCTCCCGAAGAAGATAATGCGCTCTACTACCTGCTTGTAGACATTGCAACCAAGCAAGAGAAGCTCCCTCCCTTCCGGGTAGAGCCGGCGAACGTTAGGTTCTATTACGATCTCGACCGCTTTCAGAAGCGACTGCAGGAGAAGCCTATCATGGCGCGGACTACGTTCGTGTGGTATATGCCCGATACGTCGGATAGCCACCTCGCCGTAGTCCCATTGCAGAGTAGGATCGTCCAGGTGGTTCACCGAGAGATGTGGTATGCCGGCGAACCTGAAGCGCCACGTTCCGGTCGTTACAGTACGTTCTATACGCTCGCTGTCTGTGACATCGATGATACGTACTTGGATGTGTACGCGGCGCCACCGGGATGGGATCAGCGTATCCTCCGTGTTCGTGACTGGCTGAGGCACGCGGGCAGGTTTGAGAAAGCCCAGATTGATCTCGATCCGACGCTCGCTGGGCTCGTGCAGTTGCATGGAATCGAAGCCGTTGATCGCGCACTTGAGCCGTACCGAACTGCCAAGTAAGCGGATCTTGGTTTTCCGGGGTGGTCCAGAGTAATCTGGGCCACCCCTCTTATTTTTTTGACAATCGAAGCATAACCCCAGATAATATTTTTATGTATACTATTTTTATTGGCTCGGATCATGCGGGTTATTCTCTGAAAAGTTTTTTAATACAGGAACTAACATCAAAGTATGATGTGATTGATTGCGGGCCAGAGAGATTAGATAAACAGGACGATTATCCAGACTATGCTCAGAAAGTGTGTGAGCAGGTTTTAGAGCATAGTGCGCGAGGGATACTTATTTGCGATACGGGTATTGGTATGAGTATTGCTGCCAATAGGTATGAAGGCATTCGGGCCGCTTTAGTCACGACTGAATTTATGGCAGAGAGGTCCCGGCTTCATAACAATTCAAATGTCCTCTGTTTGGGTGAGGCACTTCTCAGTAACGAAGAGAATCTAGCGCTTGTACATACGTGGCTGCAAACAGACTTTATTGAGGAAGAGCGGCATATTCGTCGCGTAGAAAAATTAGATATGCTAGGATGAATTGAGTGTGAGAGGAGGGAATATGGCATACCAATATAAGATTGGAGTTTCAGGGTCTGCCGTCAATAACTGTGCTCCGGGCGCCTATGCTAAATCGCGTGAAATCGGCCGCCAGATTGCGCTAGCGGGCGCGGTTTGTGTTACGGGCGACACTGTTGGGATCCCTCACGCGGCGGCTCATGGCGCTAAAGCGGCCGGGGGTATAACGGTTGGTATCTCTCCCGCTACAAGCCGAACCGAACATGAGCGAAAATACCGTCTGCCGAAAGATGAGATGGATATTATTATGTATACTGGGTTTCAATATTCGGGTAGAAATCTCCTTTTTATACGTTCATGCGACGCGATTATCTTTATATGCGGGCGCATAGGAACGCTAAATGAATTTACCATTGCATTTGAAGATAGAAAGCCAATCGGTATTTTAACTGGTACAGGAGGCGTTGCTGATGAACTTGAGCATATTATGGAGGTGAGTCAGCGCGGGAAATCAAAAGTAGCAATTGATGATAATCCTGAACGTTTAGTACGGAAAGTGATGGAGCTCATAGAAATGGACGAATGTATGCGTGAACTCAAACAAAAAAAGACGTGTGAAATTCGACTCGGTAAGCGTCAGGTTCATCAAGCAAAGGCACTTAAATGATTATTCCAGCCCTCCTCACAACCAATAAGCGAATCGCTACTGAGCGCATTTTACTGGCCCGAGAAATGAGTGGTTGGATTCACGTAGATTATATTGATCACTCGCTCTATAAATTTGAATCTCTCTCTCTCGAGGACTTAAGTAGCCTTGATTTTGGTGAGATGGCGGTTGAAGTTCACTGCATGACAGACTTCCCGCTTAAGGTTCTTGAATCTGATTTGCCAATTGACCGGCTCATTATCCATGTTGAGAGTAAAAACTGGGAAAAAGATTATATTAGTGCTGTGAACAAGGGAGTGGATACCTGGTTGGCGATAGACCCCTTTACTCCGCTCGCCAGTCTCCAGCTTCCACCAGATCTCTCGGGTGTAGTCATGATGGGGATAGAGCCTGGGCAGATGGGACAAGAATTTATCTCTGCAACGTATGATCGGCTCCTCTTTATATCTGAACATTATCCTGATTGTTCGGTCACGGTGGATGGCGGTGTTGGCAAGGAGAATATCCGTCAGCTAATTGCTCACGGGGCGGATAACTTGGTGATGGGAAGCGCGATCTTTCATCAAACGCATCCGGTCCAAGCGTTTCGTATGTATGAACATTTAAGTGATCCTATTGGAGGAGCCTATGACTACCAAGCAGCTTGAAATGCGAGCAAACGAGATCCGCAAAGCCATTATTAAAATGCTTGTGTCGGCGGGTTCGGGTCACTCAGCTGGTCCACTTGGTATGGCGGATGTGTTTACGGCCCTCTTTTTTGCCGTTATGGAGCATCGGCCGCGGAATCCAAAGTGGGAAGGACGTGACCGTTTTATACTTTCGTGCGGGCATATTGCACCCGTGTACTATGCTAGCTTGGCCTATGCTGGATATTTTCCAATTCGTGAGCTTTCGTCGCTTCGTAAATTTGGAACCCGCTTGCATGGTCATCCCCATAATCTCGAAACGCCTGGGGTAGAGACAAGTTCTGGCCCTCTAGGTCAGGGGCTCTCGCAAGCAATTGGTATGGCCTTGGCCGCGCGTTTAAATAAAGAAAGGCATCGGGTTTACTGTGTCCTCTCTGATGGAGAACAGCAAGAAGGTCAAATCTGGGAAGCAGTGATGTTCGCCGGTAATTATAAGCTTAATAACCTAACAGCAATTATGGATCGCAACAATATTCAAATTGACGGACCAACGGAAAGTGTTATGGCGCTTGAGCCGATTAAGGAAAAATATGAAGCGTTTGGTTGGCATGTGATTGAAGTTGACGGGCATAATATGCGCCAAATTATTGATGCCTGCGATCAAGCCAAAGCAATTGTTGAAAAACCGACTCTCATCTTAGCGCATACGATTCCTGGAAAAGGTGTCGACTTTATGGAGTACGACTATCATTGGCACGGTAAGCCGCCTAAACCCGAAGAAGCAGCAATTGCTCTCAAGGAGCTCCGTACACTTGGCGGTAAGATAAGGAGCGAGCATGAGTAACTATTTCGTGAAAGATTACCTCGATGAGAAAAGGATAGAACAGGCTCCAACCAGAGAAGGATTTGGAAAAGCCTTGGTTGCGATTGGCGAACAAGATGAAAGAGTCGTGGGATTGACGGGCGATCTGAGCGAATCGACCCGGATGGACGGCTTCCAGAAATCTTTCCCTGAACGATTCTTTGAAGTCGGCGTAGCCGAGCAAAATATGATGGGAATTGCAGCCGGTTTGGCTTTATCAGGAAAAATTCCTTTTATAACTTCGTACGCTACATTTAGCCCTGGGAGAAACTGGGATCAACTTCGGGTCAGTGTCTGCTACTCGGATGCCAATGTAAAGGTTATTGGCTGTCACTCTGGTTTATCGGTTGGGCCAGATGGAGCAACCCATCAAGCGCTTGAAGATATTGCGATTACCCGGGTTCTCCCTAACCTTATTGTTGTTGCTCCAGCTGATAGTAACGAGGCGTATCAAGCCACTATAGCTTTAGCTAAATACGAGGGGCCGGCTTACATGCGTTTAACTCGTGAGAAGTCTCCGGTCTTTACTTCGTCTTCCCAACCTTTCGTGGTTGGGAAAGCAATCCATGCCTTAGCTGGTGACGACGTTACAATTATCACGGCCGGGCCGATCTCTTATGAGGTACTACAGGCATTAGAAGGGCTGAGTGATAGGGATATTACGTGCGATGTTATCTTTTGTCCGACTATTAAACCTCTTGATCAAGATACCATTCTTAAAAGTGTACGACGGACAAAGGCGGTAGTGACCGTGGAGGAGCATCAAATCGATGGCGGGCTTGGGAGTGCCGTGTGTGAACTCTTAGCCGAGCACCATCCGGTTCCGGTTGAACGCGTTGGAATGCCAAACTCTTTTGGGCAGTCTGGTCAGCCTAATGAACTGTGGGCGACTTATGGGTTAACACGTAAGTCCATTACTGATGCTGTAAAGCGGGCCATAAAGAGAAAGTCATCGTAATGCAAAATAAATATCCACTCGGCATGGTTCTTCTTTGGCTAGTAGCGGCTGCTTGGCTTGGTGCTCAGGTTGCTTTTTGGGTGGGCATAAATATCCATCCTGTTTTATTCTTCAGTCTTATGATTGTATTTTTCGTGGGAGCGTATTTAAGTCCGAGCCGCCTTGCACTTGTCCTAACGATATTGTTTGTCCTCTCCCGGAGTATTATTGCAGCAGGATACTTTGCTTTTTCAGGTTTAGTTTACCAAGGTATTTTTATAGGTTACCTTAACATTGTTTACGTTTTACTCGGTGGGTTAGCTTTATTACTAATTGTCCGTCGGCGTGAGTTTTTAAGGAATCTACGGAGGTCAAAGTAATGCTTGTCACACTCAACCCAGTTCTTCGTGCTGCGCAGCACCACAAGTTTGCTGTTGGGGCGTTCAATGTCTACAACCTGGAATCAGTCGAAGCGGTTATTTCGGCGGCTGAAGAAATGCATGCGCCGGTAGTGGTGCAGACGAGTGAAAAGGCGATTACGTATGCGGGCATGTCGGAGTTGGCGGCCATCGTACTGACCCGTGCTAAGGCATCATTTGTGCCAGTTGTATTTCATGTTGACCATGGCCGTACGCACCGTGTTTTGTACGATGCGATTGAGGCGGGATATTCATCAATTATGTTTGATGGGTCACATTTGCCGTACGAAGAGAACGTACGATGGACTAAAGAAATGGTAGATCGTGCTCACCGCAAAGGGATTTCCGTGGAAGCGGAACTTGGTCGTGTCGGGGGGGTCGAAGATGATATCTCCGCCGAAGAGGGGTTAACGGATCCAGGTATGGCGGTTGAGTTTATTCGTGCAACACACTGTGATGCGCTGGCGGTTGGTATCGGGAATAATCACGGTAAGCCAAAACCAGGTGAAAAGCTTCACTTAGATCAGCTTGAGCATATCGCCGCCGCTGTCTCCCTCCCCCTTGTGTTGCACGGGGCTTCAGGAACGCCAGAGGATGATATCCGCCAAGCAATTGCTTTGGGGATTACGAAAATAAACATCGATACGGATCTTCGGATTGCTTTTTCGGAAGCTGAACGCGAGGTGCTGGCATCGGATCCAAAATTGTATGACCCTCGCAGTATTCTTGCTCCCGGGACCGAGGCGATGCGCGAAGTGGTAAAACAGAAAATTGCCCTCTTCGGTGGGCATTTAAAAGCAAAATATTGTTAAGTAAGGAGACTCTATGGAACCAAAACCAAAAGTAGTGGTAACCTGGCCAATTAGCGACAAAGCTCTCGCACTGTTGCGGGAAAAATACGAAGTCGCTGTGAATGAGAAAGAAGAGGCTTTATCGCCTGAAGAACTGCTCGGATTTGTGAAAGGTGCACATGCGATTCTATGCCTCTTAACAAATAAGATTACTGGAGAAGTGTGTGACGCAGCGGGGAGCCAATTAAAAATTGTGGCAACGATGTCGGTTGGTTTTGACCATATCGATTTAGCGGCGACGGCACAACGTGGTATCGTTGTTACGAATACTCCAGGTACTTCCGATAATGCAGTAGCAGAACATACCATTACGCTTATGCTGTCGCTCGCAAAGCATATTCCGTTGGCTGATAAGTTTGTTCGACAAGGAAAATACTCTGGCTGGGATCCGAAAATATTTAATGGACCAGAATTATCCGGTAAAGTACTTTCTATAGTTGGTTTGGGTCATATTGGGTCGCGCGTGGCGCACATTGCGGGATTTGGGCTTGGTATGGCGATTGCTTATACTGACATAAGACCGAATCCAGATTTTGAATCAAAGTTTAATGCAAAATACTTTTCTGTTGATGAAGTATTTTCTGTTGGTGATGTAGTAACGGTTCATGTTCCATTGCTGCCAGCGACTAAACATTTAGTAAATGCGGCACGTCTCTCGACAATGAAGCCGACTGCTTATCTGGTGAATACGTCGCGTGGCCCTGTTGTGGATGAGGCTGCGCTGACAGATGCTCTTAAGCGTAAGTTGATTGCGGGAGCGGCTATCGATGTGTATGAGAACGAACCAAATATAACTCCTGATCTTTTGTCGCTGGAGAATGTTATCATGACGCCGCACACGGCATCGGCTACTTTTGAAGCCAGAGAGGCTATGGCTCAAAAAGCAGTGGCGAATATCTTGGCTGTGCTCTCTGGTCAACCGGCTTTGGATTTGGTACAAGCCAAGTAATGAAGATCTACACAAAGACAGGTGACAAGGGAACGACAGGACTGGTGGACGGATCTCGAATCCGTAAATCTAGTTTGAGGATTGAAGTTCTTGGCACGTTCGATGAGGCAAACGCCCACTTGGGTTTGTTGATTACGTTTCTCTCGTCGGACCATACGTCGTTAGACTTACTGTTAAAAGCACAGTCAATGTTATTTAGCTGTGGGGCTCGGATTGCGGAACCGTCAAATCAAAGTCACTTAAAGCTAACGCTTCCCACCGCTGATTTTATTGGTGAGTTTGAGAAATCTATTGATGTCATGACTCAAGATCTTCCTCCTTTAACTCAGTTTATTCTTCCGGGGGGGGGTGTGCTTTCAGCTCAAGTTCACATTGCTCGGGCGGTTATTCGTCGATGTGAACGGCTCTTAGTTGCACTTGAAGATGAGGGGAGTATTGTTGAACCAGAGGTGTTGCAGTGGGTTAATCGCCTCTCCGATTGGCTCTTTACTTTGGCGCGATTCTATAACCAAGAAAAGAATATAGTCGAACGGGTGTGGGAACAAGGGTGATAGTATGTTCTTGCGCGCGGCAAAATAAAATATGCTAGCTAAGCTAGCGAAAGGAGTATTCATGTATACTGAAAAGACATTCTCCGTTATGGAAAAAGAAATCCAAGGAATATCAAAGCAAACGATGGAAGGGCACTATAAGCTCTACCAAGGGTATGTTAAAAAGGCGAACGAAATTCTTGAAAAGTTAGAAACCGTTGACCGAGATCCGGCTAAAGCGAACCAAACGTATAGTGATATTCGCGAGTTAAAGGTCGAATTTTCTTTTGCCGTAGGTGGTATCAAAAATCACGAGATTTACTTTAGTCATTTGGGTGGCGATGGTTCTGCGCCAACAGGAAAGTTAGCTGAGATGATTGATCGAGATTTTGGATCGTTTGAGGCGTTTAAGCAAGATATGAAAGCAACTGGCATTGCCGGTCGTGGTTGGGTTTGGTTAGCGTACGATCATGACTCTGGAAAACTCTTTAACTATATTGGCGATACCCAAAATACATATCCAATCTGGAACGCAACGCCTTTGGTAGCACTTGATGTCTATGAACATGCGTATTGGGGAGACTATGGCCCGGCTCGAGGGGATTATATTGATGTTTTTTTTGCAAATCTTGACTGGCGGGTAATCGAGAAGTCCGCCGAGCGTATTCTGTCGTAGGAGAGAAGTACACATACAGTAGGTTCTCTCCCCTATCCCCTCTTTAGAAAAAAAGAGGGAGAAAGATAACGGTAATTCAGACACTTGGTGCTCTTGATTAATAGTGGGTGTACCAAGAGAAAGGGGAGAGGGATTTTTTTGACTCCCCTCCCCCCTTTTGAGATAAAAACGAAGAGAGCAGGGGAGTTGGTGTTATTTCCTTGAGTCACTCCCCTGTTCCTGGTAGAATAAGCACATATTTTGCATATCCCCTTTGCGGGCGCGTAGCTCAGTGGTTAGAGCAGCAAGCTTATACCTTGCCGGTCCATGGTTCGAATCCATGCGCGCCCACCAACAATCTCCCCTCGTCTTAAATGCGAGGGGAGATTGTTTTTATAAATAGTTAACGTTCTCTTGACAAGTATATCTGCGATTTGCTAGCTTCGGGGTATCACTATGGCGACCCGCTGTTTGAGGATTCGACAGGCTGACTCACTCAGGGCTATGGTAAACGGTTTCTCTCAGTAACTTTTTGCGTAAGCAAATAAGGAGGGCAGTGCACCTGCTGTGCACATTAGGAGGGTAGGAGGGCGCGCGCAGAGCGCTTTATAATCTCTGCACCCTCTTCCGTTTACCGGAAGCGTTATCTACAAAAATACAGTGAATCAGGAGGTATTGTATGAGTGAATTGCGACAGCGATTCAAACGACTCATAAGCCAAGTCCTCATTGGGCTTGTTTCGTTTATGCAGTTTGCAGTGTTCATGCCGGCCCAGTTGGCACATGCTGCAGTAAGTTCAACACTTGTTATTAGCCAAGTGCAGACAAATGGCACGACTGCGACCGATGAATTTGTTGAATTATATAATAAGACGAATTCCCCGATTTCTCTTAACGGTTGGTCGCTCCAATATAAAGGTGGAGGGTCGGCTCAGTTCCCGACGGCAGTCACCAGTAAACTAAACTTTGCCGTAGGAGATAGTGTCCCAGCTCACGGTTACTTTCTGATTGTGAATGCGTCCGCTTCGGCTCCTCTTCTTTTGCAGAAGGACACGACGTATGCTGATTCGGCAATCTCATTGTCTAACTCGGGTGCGACATTATTTTTGGTCAATAGCACCACTGCTTTAACCGATGGGAATAGTTCCGCAATTATCGATAAAGTTGCCTATGGGGCAGCGAGTGGTTCGGGTGCGCTCTATGCAGAAGGTACTGCGACTGCAGCCCCCGCTGCCAATGGCAGTATTGTTCGTCAGCCAAACAGCACGCTTGGCAATGGGACTGATACCGATGTCAACAGCGCTGACTTTTCGGTTCAAGTAACAAGTACGCCACGTTCGTCGCTGAGTGATACCCGACCAGTGTCGAGCCCGGTTCTCACGGTGGATTCTGCTAAAGATGGAAAAGTGAAAGTTAGCTGGCCGTTAGTTATTGGTGCTGACGGGTATGAGTATGCTATCACGCCAACAGGGCAAGCGTTTGGGGTCAACACGGCTGTTTCGGCGGTTGTGCTTGAACACGAGTTTACGGGTCTGACTGATAATACAAGTTATGATATTCGGGTGCGTGCAATGCGTAGTGGCACGGGTGTTGGTGGGGTTGATGAATATAGCGAGTATGCGCTTATTTCAGCGACACCAACTCCTTCAGTTGTTGTAACTCCCGATCTCCTCAAGGCTTCTGTTGTTTACTCGCGTAATGGCAGCTCGGTTACGCCTTTCATGGAAGGGGTCATTACTGTCCAAGCAACGGTAACATCAGGCTCAGTTCCTGCAGGTGATGACTTACTGCTAACGCTTACTCGGCCCGGCTTTGCGACCCAAGTGGTCACGCTCACCAAGACGGGCGGTAGTGTATGGTCTGGGTCCTATGTTATTCAAGACGGCTCCCAAGTGACCGATGAAACAATTTCTGCTTCGTTAAAGACTGAGAGTGGTAACGGTGTTGAAGTCACGTCTGGTGCGACGTTTACGGTCAATACGAACGTTTCTAATCCAGTCGTAACGGTCATGAGCCGATGCTCGACCGCGCAGGATTCACTCACGGCGAAAGCTGATAGTGATGTGACGTTGGTGTACGTTTCTACCTCGCCAAACTTCACCTTAGCTAACTTAGAAGGGTTAGTCCTTGTTGCTCCTGTAACAAGCGGAAGCACGACGGCAGAAGCGTTCATTGGTGATAATTTGTTTGGCACCCTCTACGCCTATGCGAAAGATGCGGCAGGAAACGTCAGTGGGGCAACTCAATTTGTGAACGATATTGTTGCTCCTTCCGTACCAACAGTGCAGATCGAAGCTGGGGATCGTAAGCTCGTTGTCTCTTGGGCAGCTATCGCAGATGCCAAAGAGTATGTCTTCCGTTACAAGAAGAGCGGTACTTCGGTTTGGACTGAACAGGTGGTAACAAGTAATGTTCAGACGCTTGCCGTCGAAAATGGACAAGGTTATGACATTGCCGTTGCTTCTCGCGATGCGGTATGTAACACGAGTGCCTTTATCTCGAATTACGCTATGGCCGTAGCTCCTCAAGTCATTGCTACTTCCGGCCGCGGCGGTATTAGTGAGCATGAAGCTGAGATTTTGGCTCGTTATGCTGTTGTGGTAGAAGAAAAAGATGGGAACCCTCTTGACTTTAAGTCTCCTTACTCAGTCGACGAAGATAAGGACCAGAACGGTATTAAAGACAGTGAAGAAGACAAAGACGGTAACGGAATTAAAGATGGCGAAGATAAAGATGGTAATGGGATCAAAGATAGCGATGAAGACAAAAATGGCAACGGTATCAAAGACAGCGAAGAACAGCCTTCAACCAATGTCCGCGACCGTTCTCGTTTGATTGTCGCCATTGCAATTCTCCTTATTATTGCAGGCGCTGCTATTGCTGCCTACTCCTGGGCTCAGAGCGATAATGACACTACAGGCGGTGCCGCTCCCGCTCCTGCTCCAGAAAAGAAAGATGCTGACGAAAAGGCTGAAACAGTGCCAGCTGAAGAACCACAGCGCAAGACTAAGCGTGGTGGAAAATCAAAGCGAAAGACTCGTTGGTAAGAGTGCGTTAAAAAGGGTGAAGAGCCTCGCTGAAAGGCGAGGCTCTTATGGTATTATGGATTCATGGCGTCGCCTAAAAAAACAGATTTTAAATCGAACCCACTTGGAGTGACCAAGACGGTTGTCTGGGCCGTTATTATTGGCTATAGCTTGTTTTTAGTAGGTCGAAGTACCTATCAGAACTATTCGATGAATCGGGAGATTTCTGTTCAAAAGAAACGAGTTGCTGAGTTACAGCGAGTAAAGTCTTTGCAAGAGTTGGCCCTTATTTATTATAAAAGTAATGCCTATCGAGAGGTCGAAGCCCGACGCCGGCTTAACCTTAAGGGGAAAGATGAGTTTGTCGTGGCGTTGCCTCAAGCCTCGACGGAACCCCGCCTTACGATTGCTTCAGTTGCCTCAGGGGATGGTGGAGAGACTGCTCTTTCTCCCTTCCAGGCCTGGTGGAACCTTCTGTTCGTCTCTGAGGAAGAATAAAGCGTACAAAAAATCCCCAGCGTGTGCTGGGGATTTTTTGGTGGCTGCGGGTGGATTCGAACCACCGACCATCGGCTTATGAGTCCGGTGCTCTACCGCTGAGCTACGCAGCCATGCGGTGTGTACACACTATTTTATACCATATTCCTGGTAATTGCTCAACAGAGTAGGAACAAAAAATGACCCTTTAGGGGTCATTTGATGTGGGTGCGGGAGTAGGATTCGAACCTACGACCTCCAGGTTATGAGCCTGACGAGCTACCGGGCTGCTCCATCCCGCATGAATTATTATATGGCATGCGGGATGGATTGTCAATAAACGTATGTACTACCTGATCTCCGAAAAGCCACAGTAGGGCACGAGTACTTCCGGTACTTTAATCGAGCCGTCGGCTTGCTGGTAGTTTTCCATAACAGCAATTAATGTACGGCCGATTGCAAATGCGGTTGCGTCGTTGGTGTGGACATATTGATTCTCGGTGGCTGTTCGTTTGACACGGGTTTTTAAGCGGCGTGCCTGATAGTCCGTCATGTAGTCAGACGAGTGCGTTTCTCGGTATGTGTCTTGACCGGGCATCCAACTGTTAATATCCAAGTGACGTGCGTCGGGGTCGCCTTGATCGCCCGTGCAGCATAGGAGCACCTGATACGGAATGTTGAGTTGTTGCATCAGATATTCTTGAATAGCAACGAAAAAGTTTTGTTCTTCAAGGCCTTGTTCTGGAGTCGTAAAGGCTTCCAGCTCAACTTTATCAAACTGATGAAGTCGTAAAATGCCTTTTGTGTCTTTTCCGTATGATCCTGCTTCTCTTCGGAAGGCTGTGGAATATCCTACGTAGCGGATAGGAAGTTCGCTTTCGAGGATGACTTCGTCCATGTGCATAGCGCCAAGAGTGTGTTCAGCGCTTCCTATTAAGTAGACGTCATCACTGGGAATGTAGTAACGTTCGTCTTTCGGTTCCAGCCGAGCCATGCGCTGAAACGCTTCGGGCCGAATAAGAACTGGGGGGACGACCGGAGTGAATGGTTTGGCGGGTACAGAGAGCTTATGATCAGCGATAATTTTCTGCAACGTATCTTGATCTGTAACGACCTGCATCGCCAGCTGAATTAAAGCAAATTGCAGTAACGCGAGCCGCCCTTTAAGATAGGTAAATCGAGCACCAGAAACTTTGGCAGCACGTTGGTTATCTATAATATCTAATTCTTCTCCTAGCTCCCAGTGAGGCTTGGGAGTAAAGTCGAAGTGTGGTTTGGTGCCCCATTCTCGTACGACGACATTTTCTGAGTCATCTTTTCCGACGGGCGTGTCGGAAGATGGGAGATTGGGCGCTGAGAGGAGAAGCTCGTCGAGGTGCTCAGTCGCTTCTGTCAACTCATTGCTGATGCCTTCGAGTTCTTGTTTTATTTTCTTGCCTTGTTCGGCTGCGTGCGGTCCCATAGCTGCAATTTTGTTCCGCTCTGCGCGAAGGTCTTCGACTTTCCGGCGTAAGGGCTGGAGCTTTTCGTCAGCTGCGAGAATATCATCGACAAGTGAAGCAGGGTGACCCTTGGAAATAAAGGCGTCACGAACTTTTTGGGGCTCTTCGCGGATGATTTTTATATCGAGCATACGGCTCCTTTGTCCCTCTCTAGGGAAACATTTTCTTTTCGTATCCTGATTTTACCAAAAAATACTTGCAGCAGCCACGTTTTTTGTGTCTCAGGCGATTTATAGAGTATAATCAGATAGTAACAAAACAAAGCAATTTTCGTATTTAGAGTTGAGGTTTCACTTGTATGGCAACACTTCAAGATTATCGCGATGAACGTCTGCGCAAACTAAACGAACTGAAAGAGCTCGGTATAAATCCATATCCGGCCAAAGCCCAGAGAAGTAATGTCTTGGCAGATATTACAAATAAATTTAGCGACCTAGAAGGAAAGCAAGTCAGTGTGGTTGGACGCATTGCCAATATTCGAAAATTTGGGACGATCGCTTTTCTTGTCATTCGGGACGCCTCTGGCAGTCTTCAGCTTTTCTTGAATAAAAAATCTACAGGTGAGCTCGACCCATCGTGTAACCAATTGGGTATGGAGCAGCTACCACTCTTAGATACGGGTGACTTTGTCGAAGCTCATGGTCCGGTAATAAAAACGCAAACCGGTGAAATTTCGGTTGAAGTTCATAGTTTGCGTTTGCTTACAAAGTCTCTTCGGCCATTACCGAGTGCTATCGAAGGTTTTACGAACAAAGAAGAACGTTTTCGCCGTCGCTACGTTGATACGAACGTGAACCCAGATGTGTTTGCTCGTTATCTTCGTCGCAGCTCATTTTGGCAATCCACCCGAAACTTTTTGCTCGATGAAGGATTTATTGAATTAAACATCCCGGTCCTAGAACTTACTACGGGTGGTGCCGACGCGGCGCCGTTTGTAACGCATATGGACGCGCTTGATCAGGATTTCTACTTGCGTATTTCCCATGAACTTCCTCTCAAGCGATTGCTTGTTGCAGGCTACGAAAAGATCTTCGATATTGGTCCCCGTTTCCGTAACGAAAATTATTCTGATGAACACTTGCCTGAACATGTAGCGATGGAATGGTATTGGGCTTACGCGGATTGGGAGCAAGGTATGGCCTTGACCGAACGCTTAGTCCGGACGATTGCGGACAAAACGTGGCAGAAGCGGCAGTTTGTACTTGCCAATGGTATGGAAGTTGATTTAGGCCCTGATGACATGGCGTGGCCACGTATAAGCTTTGTCGCAATCATGCAAGAAACGTATGGTATTAATGTCTTTACCTCGACTCTCGACGAAGTAAAAGAACAGCTAAAGAAGCATAATTTACAAGTTGAAAAGTCGGAAAACCGTGCTCGCGGTATTGATAAGTTGTGGAAAAAAGTCCGTACAACGATTGCCGGTCCTGCTTTCTTAGTGGATATTCCTACCTTCCTGCAGCCATTAGCCAAGACCCAGCCCGACAACCCAGAACTTAGCCAACAGTTTAATATCCTGCTTGGCGGAAGTGAGCTCTGCAAGGCGTATAGTGAGCTGAATGACCCGCTTGATCAGTTAAATCGATTTAAAGAGCAACAAGCCATGCGTGAAGCGGGTGACGACGAAGCGATGATGCTCGATATTGATTACGTCGAGGCTCTCGAATACGGTATGCCTCCAGCCTGCGGATTTGGCTACTCTGAGCGACTATTCTGGGTTCTCGAAGGAGTTACTGCCCGTGAAGGCGTTATTTTCCCGCAGCTACGGAGAGAAGTTGATGAAGTAACCAAGAAGATTTATCCTGATTTAAAACTATAAATGAGTAATTATGAAACCAGACTATAAAGTTGATATATTTACGGGAATCCGGCCAACCGGTACGTTAACCGTCGCTAATTATCTTGGCGCAGTTGCTCCCGTGGTGAGCTTTCAGAACGAGGGTAAAGAAGGGTTAGTCTTTGTGGCTGACCTTCACGCATTAACTGATGCAGAGCCTGCGACAGCGGAAAAATTTACCTATGATATTGTGGCAGACTATATTGCCCTTGGATTGGATCCCAATAAAATTAAGATTTTTGCGCAAAGCGCGATTAGTAACGAGGTAAATGATCTGATGCTTATCTTGGCTCGCCATGTTACGGTAGCCGAGCTGCTTCGTATTCCAACCTTAAAAGATAAGTTAAAAGGCGATGCTCAGCCGGAAAATGCGAATTCATTACTTTTGATGTACCCGGTTATGATGGCGGCCGATATCTTGCTCCAGCGTGCAAAACATGTTCCAGTAGGTGACGATCAGATGCCGCACTTGGAAATGACTCGTTTACTGTTACGTCGATTTAATAGTAAATATGCCGAAGTCTTTGCTGAGCCCCAAGCGCTTAAAATCGAAACCCTTCGTATTTTATCTCTTAAGGGGCCGGGTAAAATGAGCAAGTCTAATCCCGAAGGCGCGATTTTTCTTACCGACAGTGCCGAAATGGTCGCTGATAAAATTAAACGTGCCCAAACAGCTGCAGAAGGCGAAATGTCGGATAGCCTCAAGAGCCACATTATTGTAGCTAAGAGCCTAGCTTCGTCGGAGTCGGACAGGCAACAAATTGATGCGATAATTGCTGAGCATATGTCTGGTAAGCCCGTGATGGGTCAGTTCAAGCAGCTCTTAACGAAAATTGTGCAGGAGTTTTTGACTGACTTCCAAACAAAGCGGGCTCAAATTACCGAAGCAGATATTAAAGCGATTCTGGAAGAAGGTAATAAAATTGCCCGAGAGAACGCTCAAGAGACAATCGCATTGGTAAAAGAAGCCCTGTACGCAAAATAAAAGAAAACCGCCTCAGTGAGGCGGTTTTCTTTGCTGCCAGAATCTACTTGAAAAGTAAGCTCTGGGGCTCCCACCCAGAGAAGCACCATGCTTGCTGGGTGGGGTGTGAACGGAGGTATTACCTTCCGCAGCGTCGGGTTGCCACGGCAGTGGCTTGGTCTCCCTTGCCTTCCGGGTCGTAGGCGTAGTAAGCGAGTCGGGCGATCCGGCCGGCGATCTCTTTGAAGGAGATCTTGTAACCGGAGGATACTCGGCCTACCCGGTAGCCAAATCGACGAAGGAACAGCATAGCAATTCCCAACGTGTGCCAGAATTCGCTTACTACGTCGATGTCGGCATTCTCGAGCGTGATGCCATACTCTGCGAGAACCTCTATCCCGTCGGTGATATCCTGGCGGGTAATCGCGGAATTTGTCCCGATGTAGACTGGTATGTCTTTCGGTCCGATCGCATCCCGCATGAGTTCCGAGACAGCCGTGGTCTGGCCTTTATCTTTCTCGAAGATCCCGCCGGTAAAGAGGATGGCAGTATATGGCCGCCCTGCCTCTTTGGCGTTATTCAGAAAAACTTCAACCTGCTGGATCGTTGCGATGGTGTTCTCGGCGAGGCGATCACCTTCTGGGGTTACCACCACACCTAGACTAAATCCCCACAGTACCCGATGACGTCGGCGCATGTCATCGTCCCCCTTTCTCTAGAACTAGTACCGTTGTGAGCTTGGGGGTATTATATGTTAAAATATACTTTCGTCAACGAAGTTAGTAGTATTGAGATTTTTTTAGAGAAGCATAAAATGCAAAAATAAGCGCGGCGCATGCCATTAAGCTTGCGGCGGTAATAATGATGCTGACGGGAGTTAACTGAGCGGATATATAGCCAGAAAGAATGGGCGCGATAGTAAGTGCTACTGCTTGGACGCTGTTGTTGATGCCCATGTATTCTCCCTGCCGATCACTGGTCGCCACTTTACTTACCAAGGCAGGAATATTCGCCATGCTGATGGCCATAAAATTAGTAAAGAAAGGCAGAACAAACATGAGGCCATACCAGTTGGTAGGAACAAGGTAAAGCAGCATGACGCCTGCTGCCCCAAATACGCTTAGGTATACGAGCTTTTCTTCAGGTAATTTATTGGCGACTAGCCGTACTGTCACAAGCTGGCCAAATATGAGCCAGAGGCCGGTGTAGAGAAAGAAAGTTCCAAGGTCTTGATGGTTAAGGTCAAAGCGGTAGATTAGGAAGA
>DASWYB010000026.1:0-17434 GCA_036405195.1 Patescibacteria group bacterium | reverse complement strand
GGGGTGACATTGAAAGCAGATGTATTGTTCACAAGGGTTCCTTTGCTGAAATTGTTTCGCTCGAAAATATCCACCAGGCTTGGCTAGAATTCCGTAGGGGAAAGCGCCGTAAGCCTGACGTCCAATCCTACGAACGAAACTTAGAAGATAATTTGTTTCGTTTGCATTTTAACCTGAAACGAGGCATTTTTCCAGAGACGTGGTATGAACAGTTCCGGATTAACGACCCAAAGCCATGTTTAATAAGCAAAGCACCGGTCGAGTGTCGGCTGTTGCATCACGCGATTTACCGCGTCCTCTATCCGCTCTACGACCGCACCTTCATTTTTGACAGCTATTCCTGTCGCGTCGGCAAAGGAACGCATAAAGCTTTTGAGCGGATAACAGAGATAGCGCGTAAAGTAAGTAAGAATTACAGCGGCCCTTGCTGGGCGCTCAAATTTGATATCCGAAAGTTCTTTGACAGCGTTGATCATGTTACGCTTTTCAACTTGCTCTCCTCTAGGATTTCCGACCGTAAGTTACTCCACCTTTTGGACAATATTATTGGTAGCTTTAATATGAACGAGGGCAAGGGTATGCCGCTCGGCAACTTGACCTCACAACTTTTTGCCAATGTTTATCTCGATCCACTAGATAAATTCGTAAAACATCACCTCAAGGCCAAATATTATCTTCGCTATGCCGACGACATGATCTTACTTAGTTCTGATCCTGACGAATTAATTGGTTATTTTGTTGAAATTAATAGATTCTCCAAAGAGCGTCTGAAATTACAAATTCACCCTCATAAAACAACACTGCGAAAGCTCTCGTGGGGCATCGACTTCGTTGGGTATGTTGCCTTGCCGCATTACACGTTACCTCGAAGAAAGACGGTTAAACGAGCAACAAAACGAACGCTGGCCAAGGTCAAAGAAGGGCCAAAAGCCGTTAAGCCTACCTTAGTTTCATATGTTGGCTATTTGTGTCACGCTAACGCCATTATGGTTAGCAAGAATTTAATAGATCTCACCGTTGCTAAAGTACGTAAAAATTCGGCCTGGTTTCGTAATCAGTAGCTCAACTTACAAACTACTTGTTGCCAAGGTATAGTCACCCATAAAAAAGCAACGCCCCGTGGTGCCAGAAGGCACCCGGGGCATTCGAAACGTCAGCCTGCCCGCAAGCAGGCACTAATCAGAATGGAGAACGAGAACCTCTTCCGTCTCACTGCTATCGGGGTTATGCACCCGAAGAAATATTGGATCTTCCAGCTTTGTGTATGCGCGAGCAGAAGATCCATCCAGGCGATCAATCGCCAGGACTCCACCCAACGGTTCAGCCGTTTGGAGATCCCTCCAGTGAGAGATATGTTCATCTGCCCGCCCTAATACAGCATTCATCGTATCCCCCTGAGTGGATAGAAATGGAACTGAGATAGCGCTATTTTATACCCTTTTCACAGGCGAAACAAGCATTTTTGCTCTTTACACAAAAAAACCAAACAGGTATACAAACAATATGCAAACCAAACAAGCACTCAAAGTTCTCGGCACCTTCCTCTTTCTCCTCGGAGTCTTTGGTTATATTTTTCCAAATTGGAAGAGCGTTCATTTTACCAATAACGAAAACCTCTTTCACGTTATAAGCGGATTAATCGCCATCACGGCCAGTAACCTTAAACCTAGGGGCAGAACTATTACACTCGGCCTCCTGATTGTTTTTTACCTCGCCTGGGGCATTTGGGGATTCACCTTACACGCACCACTTGATGCTAAAATCCTTATCAAAAATAAGATCAATCTCTCAACCCAACTTGATACGATTGATAACTATCTCCACATTCTTTTCGGACTAGGGTTTGCGTGGAGCTGGTTGAATCGGAAGCACTCACAATCCTAATTACTTTTCGTAAAAAACGGCGGACTGAAATCTCTTTTTCGTAACAGCAACCATTGACTCGTTCGGCTTATTTTCGGTAATGTGGACTTATGATCCATTTGCCTGCTCCGCGAGATAACCAATGGCTTTTTCTGGATATGAACGCATTCTTTGCGTCGTGCGAGCAGCACCATGACCCTTCTTTGAGCGGCAAACCTATTGCCGTCGCACCTTCCCTTGGGCCGAGTGCCTGCATTATTGCTGCCTCCTACGAAGCTAAGGCTCACGGCATCACGACCGGTTGGCGGGTAGGGGAAGCCAAACAAAAACTCCCCGAGTTAATCGTCGTCCCTGGCAACCACCGTTACTACACCGATATTCATAATCGCATTCTCTCTTTTTTAGACGCAGAGGTATCACCTGGCGTAAAAACTCTGAGCGTAGACGAGTTTGGAATTCCTCTGGATACCCGTGAACAATGGACCCCCAACGCTCACGCACTCGCCATAAAAGTTAAAGAAGGTATCTCTGATATTTTCAGTCCAGCTCTCATGTGCTCTGTCGGAGTGGCCCCCAATATGTTTTTGGCCAAAGTTGGGACAGAAATTCAAAAACCTAACGGATTAGTCGTTATCCAACAGCACACAATTGAATCTGCCTTTTCTCAGCTTGCTCTTCGTGAGATCCCCGGCATTAACTGGGGTATGAGTAGACGGCTCAATGCTATAGGAATCAAAACTACCGTCGATTTTTTTCGTGCGCCGCAGGATCTACTCCATAATGCATTTGGTATCACGGGCGATGCCTGGTGGTATAACTTGCACGGATACAATTTACAACACACGAATGGGTTCCGAGCATCAGAACGCCCTAAAAGCATCAGCCACTCTCATGTACTAGCTCCCGCACTCCGAACAAAAGCCAAAGGTCGGGCAGTACTCTATAAACTCTGGATCAAAGTCGCCGATAGGCTACGCGAAAAGCACCTGGGGACTTCCAGAATCAGCATCATGGCGCGGAGCCATACCGACCGATGGGAACACACTCTCTCCCTTTCACCCACCCAAAATGTGTTCGACGTTTTTCGTCATGTTGCAGCTGCCTATGACACAGAGTTATCTGATCGTTTTTGCCCCAAACAGATTCTCGTTGTCTGTCATAGTCTTACGCCTCATACACCACAGCCAATAAGTTTGTTCGACACAACATCCCACAAAGTAATTGATCTCTTTGAAGCCTCAAAGAATCTGAACCATAAGTTTGGTCGCTGGACGGTAAAGCCCGCTTCGCTCCTCATAGCAGGCGACGCCGCCCCCAACAGAATCACCTTCCGTAAGCCAGATTATGAGATGGATTAGAAGAACTGATATACTTCAAGCATGAATAAAGTCGCAGCGCTCGCGCAAGTATTGGAAGAACTCAAGCAACTTCCCCTCTACGAAGGAGCGAATTTCGTACCCGGAGCAGGAAATCCCGATACCGAAATTCTCTTTGTTGGCGAAGCTCCAGGAAAAAAAGAAGATGAACTAGGGGTACCATTTGTTGGCGCAGCGGGTAAATTCTTAAACGAAATGCTTGAGTCGATTGGTTTAAAACGAGAAGACATTTTTATTACCAACATCGTCAAGCAACGACCGCCCGAAAACCGAGACCCCACCCCCGAAGAGATTGAAAAACATTGGCCGCTTTTAATCAAGCAAATCGAAATTATTAACCCAAAGATTATTGTCATGCTCGGTCGTCATTCCATGAGCAAACTTTTACCAGGGGTCGGCACCATTAGTAAACTGCATGGCAAGCCATTCCGTCGTAAGGACGGGCGCATCTACTTGCCGCTCTACCACCCAGCCGCTGCTCTTTATAACGGAGGTCTGCGTCAAACTCTCTTAGACGACTTTGCCAAGATCCCACTCATCATTAAGAAAATCGAAAACAAAGAATCGACAGAGTAACACCTCCTCTGCTACAGTAGCAGTATGAAAGCACACATTATTGGTATTTGCGGTACAGGGATGGCGGCGGTGGCCGATCTTCTTCTAGATCATGGCTGGGAGGTCACCGGCTCAGACGAAGGATTTTATCCGCCCATTAGCACTTATTTAGAAACGCGCCCTGTTACTATGCTGAGCCCCTACGCAGCCAGTAATATTCCCGCTGACGTCGACACTATTATTATTGGCAAACACGCAAAACTCGTTCCCGATGAGAACGAAGAGGTCAAAGCAGCTTTCGCCAGCGGCAAACCAATCAAGTCTTATCCTGATGTCATCGAAGAATTAACCGCACACACCAAAAACTTTGTCGTTGCCGGTAGTTTTGGTAAATCAACCACGACCGCCCTTACGGCCTGGGCCCTTTCAAGCGCAGAGAAAGACCCGAGCTACTTTGTTCCCGCTCTGTGTCCTAACCTGCCAAACCTTGGCCATAAAGGTGGAGGCGGTATGTTTGTGTTGGAAGGTGACGAATACCCTTCCGCCAATTGGGACACAAGTTCTAAATTTCTCCACTACAACGCTTCGACCCTCTTACTCACTTCCTGCACTCACGACCATTTAAACGTTTTCCCTACGCTCGAGAGCTATCTAGCACCTTTTGAAAAACTACTTATAAAGCTTCCAAAAGACGCCATTATTATGGCCTGTTTAGATGGGGAGCACGTCACCGAAACGCTAGCCAAAGTAAAACGAACCGCCCTAACCTATAGCCTCAATAATAAAGCGGCTGATTGGTGGGCCGAAGATATTACTCGTGATGAAATCACCTCCTTTACGTTAATAAACAAAGGTAAAAAAATCGCCCGCTTAAGTTCACGGCTCTTAGGCGACCACAACGTATTAAATATGGTGGGCGTCGCCGCTTGGCTGCTTAGCAATAATGCAGTTACCGCAGAATCACTTGAAGAAAGTTTTGCCTCATTTTCCGGCATTCGCCGCCGACTTGAATTACGCACAAAAAAAACTTCCATCCCGGTTTACGAAGACTATGGAAGCTCACCTGCAAAGCTATTAGCCGGATTAACCGCTATCCGCGCACAATTCCCCCATAAAAGGATTCGTGTGCTGTTTGAGCCACATACATTTAGTTTTCGAAACCGAGCCATTCTGCCTCAATACCTGACTCTTTTCGACCAAGCCGATACCGTCTTTGTGTTTCAACCACCGACTCATGGGGCCGGTACTCACGATCAATTAACCCAGCAAGAAATCGTCGACCAAATTGCGTCGACAGGTAAAAAAGTCCGCGCATTCACTACAAAAGAAGAGCTGGAGCCTTTCTTCAAGCACATTCTCCAGCCCCATCACGACGTAATTCTCATGGAAACAAGTGGCGAAATGGGCGGCGCGATGAACTTTACGGTTGACTACGTGACCGAGCATTTCTCTAATGCTTGACTCCTTAAACAAGATCGTCTATACTAAACAAGCTATGACAACTTATAACTTTATTATGAATCACGTCTCACAGCCAGCCGATCAGGCCGGTCTTTGGGTATACACCGACTTTTTTAGCCGTAGTGTTTTTGTGTAACAAGTAACTTTTTACCAATTAAAAACGCCTCGGCTAGAAAAGCCGAGGCGTTTTTAGGCTTTTCTAGAACCTTCACAACTGAATCACTGAGAGAGGAAAACTATGGTAAGACGTGTCATTCACACGTACTGGTTGCTCGCTGTCGTCACCAACGCAGCCACAGGTTTCTTTGCACCGATCTACACGACCTACCTGATGGCCAAGGGCCTCAGTCTGGGCCAAGCGCAAATGGTCAACTTCGTGTACTTCACGATCTGCCTCACCCTCGAGATGCCAACCGGCGCCCTCGCTGACGTCTTTGGACGGAAGCGGTGTTACGTGATTTCGCGCATCGTCATTGCTTGCGCTTACTTCACGTACGCGACCGCGTCAGGCGTCCCAGGGTTTATTATGGCAGAAGTACTCGCCGGGATCGGCTCATGCTTAGCGAGTGGTGCATTTCAGGCGTGGCTTCGTCACAGCCTGACCCACCATGGCTACACTGGAGAACTCGACGACATCACCGGGAAGAGCTACATCCTTAACTGTGTTACCGGCTTTGCGACGGCTCAAATTGGCGCTCTTTCGCTTGACCACAACGTTATTCGGTCTGTTGTCGATACACTTGGAAAAGGTGTACTGGCATCCTGGATCGAGCACCATTTCTTAGTTCTTCCTTGGGTGTTCGGAGGAAGTTTGATGGGGTGTAACGCAGTGATAGCACTGGTTCTCATGCAGGATCACCATGTATCGCATCAAAACCTAAGGGGTGAGATCTGGGATCACCTGCAACATCTCGGACGTGCCATGCAAAGGGCTGTCCGTTACGCAGTATCAAGCAGCGATGTACGGCTTATTGTCTGTATGGCACTGCTCTTCGCGGTTGCTACGCAGGCACCCAACATGCAATGGCAACCGCTCATGAAAGGACAGTACGGCTTCCCCCAGGCCATGATGGGAGTGGTATGGATTGGTATCTCACTTGCTTTAGCCTCAGGAGGGGCTCTATGTGTACGCCTTAAGTCAACTCGTTTTGATCGAAGGTATACACTCCTTTGTAGTCTCCTCGTGGTTGGTGTCGGCATCAGTACGACACCCTATCTCGCAAGCCCTGCGCTCATGATGACGGCCTTCCTCTTCAATCAGATGGGGAGAGGGGTATTCCGTCCGATGATAGATGCATACGCCAACGACCAGATCCCCAAAGATCAAGAAGATCATCGGGCCACGGTCCTATCACTCACGAGCATGCCCAGTCATCTCGGGAGCATGCTCGGACTCGCCTTCAGTGCGCGAATCGCTGAAGCGTATACCATCCCTGTCGCATGGAGGGCTTCGGGGATGCTCCTTGTAGTAGGAGCTTGTATTCTTCTCTTTGTCGTCACGTTCAAAAAGTCTTTGGCTACCGCCAAAAACTAGTCATCCTGAACGAAAGCGCCCGGCCATGAGGTCGGGCGCTGTTTTTTATGCTTTTTTAGTTAAGGCGTTGGTGACAAAGCTGATGAGCCAAAGAATTAAGGCTGCCCAGAGCGCCGTATTAAAGGAATCGACTTCAAACCCTTTGACTACAGTCGATACCAACCAGATCATAAGGCCATTAATAACAAAGGTAAACAAACCGAGCGTAAGCAAATTAATCGGTAATGTAAACAAAATCACAATGGGACGAATAACCGCGTTGACCAGACCGAGTACAAGCGCAGTAATGAGCGCCGCGTAAAAACCAGAGACGTGAAAGCCAGGCAGGTAGTTTGCTACGAGCAAAAGCGTGAGGGCGTTAATAATCCAAAGTAGTAACATTGAGTTCCTTTCGTTTAAGAAGCTGTCTGCGCTAATAATACTATCAAAAAGATTCCAACGGAATTAAGTACAAACGTTAATAGCAAAAATTGCCATCCGCGAACCTGAGAAGCGCCTAATAACCCAATCCCGGCTTCGTCTGGTAAAGGCGAAGCAATAATCGCGGCGCCAACAATCGGTAATAACCACGCGAAATAAGGGGTATGAAAGAGTTGGCCAAGTTGCGTTCGTCCAATTTTGAAAAAAATCGGTTTCAGTTCATCGAATACTTTATCCTGGAGGTAACGAAATATAAGGTAATCGCCACACATAGCACCAATGCCAGCAAAAAGTGCCACTTCCCAGGGGTTCAGGACATCGGCTAAACGAAAGAGGATAACTGCCGCGGGTGCAGCAGTGAAAACAGAGACAAAAAATATTCCTGTTAAAAATGCGCCCAGATACCCCCATCCCGAAACTTGAGAGACTGCTCTTTGTACAGGATGAGTGTCGATAATCAACCAAAGTATAAGAAAACTTAAAATGAGAAGCGTTGTATTCTTATATGGCCAATTACGATATCTCCTTGGGTCCAAATCTATATGCATGACTTCTTCATGTTACCACAGAAGAATCTAAAAATTGGATGCTTTCCCGCAAGTAACAATTTCCCAATACATGCATTTCTGACATCGCGCGAGTAAGAGCCACATACAGTAAATCTCTATCAATATGACGTTTCTCTTTTCGTATAGCTTCCTCAAAAACATGGGAAGTTAATAACTCAGGCGTAATCCCAACAAGGCAAACCCTATCAAATTCGACTCCTTGAGATTCTTGCATAGTGACAATATGTACGCGATCTCGACCCCGAAAAGCAGTTCGAAATGGCGCCAAGTATGCGCTGTCTTTTGCAATAACCCCAAGACTTCCTTGAGTATCACGAGTTAGAAGATCTTCGATATATGCAACTTCTTCCTCAACCGACTCGACAAGCACCTCAGCCACAGGATCCCCGATTCGAATCTTCTCGGGAATATGTACCTCATACCCAAGCGATCGGATGAACTCAAGTATGCGCTGCGTATTACGGTATACCTTTGCCAAGACAATCATCCGATCTGTCTCAATTTTTTCCCGGGCTTCCTCCCAGTTTTTTACCGTCCCTAATTGAACCTGTTGCGCCATGTCACCAACATAAATTGTCGACTCTAACCGAGGATTTCGACACCCCTGCAATAGTGTTAACTGCTCAGGTAAGTAGTTCTGAAATTCGTCAACAACCATGAGATTATATCGAATTGGTTGGCGTTCAAACTTTCGTTTATACGTGCCGTTTCTCTGCTTTACGAATGTCTCAACCATGTGAGTTAATCCGCCAGCTTCCGCATTTTGAGCCATAAGAAGAAGCGTAATATCAATTCGATCAAGCTTACGACTCTTGATTTGCTGTTGCCATAATATCTCATGATGAGGGAAAAAGCATGAAGCATAGGCTTCTTCGAGCCATGAATAGACAGTGCCTTTTTTTGGCCGGGCCACAAACTCTCGCAATGCTTTGAGTTTGGCATATTCATAGCTGTCACGGCTGGGTTCGGGTAAATCAGACCACTTCGTTGCTTCAAAACCCGTTAACTCTAAAACACCTACCGCCCACTCAAAGAACGTAGTAATGGCGACTTGCTTAATTCCTAGCTCCGGCAAAAGGTGCGTAAAGTAGTCTCGCGTTCCAGTATCTTGGACCAAAATAAGAATTGAATCTGAAGGATAGAGAGAAGCCGTATCTGGCGATTGCATCAAATAGGCAACACGATGGAAGGCCAGTGTGGTTTTACCCGATCCAGCAGGACCGGAAATAACAAACGGGCCTTGATGTGCCGCGCGAACTACCTGGTCCTGGGCTTTTTCCATTTGCGCCACAATTTCTGGTAAGACAAAACCACTTTTACGAGTGGAGAAATGTTCCTGATATATCAATTCTCGTGGCCGGCCGGCCGTCTCACTCGCAAAAAAGACGACGTTACCATCAACAATCATGTATTGATCTTTGCGCACAAGGGTACCATGATAGACGGTTCCATCGAGAGCCGTGTAATTGACCTCTCCCGGCTCCTCGTAGCGTAGTGTCGCTGCAGGAACCGTCCACGAATAAATCTGCTCTTCACTAAAGGGAAACTTTGCAAAGTAGTAAGTTTTAATCTCTGATTCCCCTTCAAACAGAACATCACACCGCACAAAATAAGGGGAAGGGTAAAGTTGCCCTAACTCACCTTTGCGCTCTTGGTAGTGAGCTAAGAATGTATCAAAAATAACACGGTCATCCGCTGACTGACTGCGCCACTCCTCCTCACCACTTACGACCTTTTGTTCCATATCGGCAATTTCTTGAGTAATTGCCTTTTGCACCGACTGAACGTGGGTGCGCGATTCTTGTAACAATGTATCTTTGCTCATCTGTTCCATAAAATCTCCTCATGAAAGAAAAAACTGCCGCGAGATGACCGGCAGTTAGACGTACCCAAAAGTGTAATCATTTCTTTTGTGTAACCGTTTATTCATAGTACATACATTTTACTTACTCTTATAAACTCCGTCAAGCAGACAACAATAATTCTACGCGCTCATAACCTAAGAGAGGCTCATGGAGAAGATAAATTCGATCAGGAACAAGAGCGTAAAAAGTCCGCGTCTCTAACAGAGCAGGATTGATTGGCTTACCCCGTCTGCGCTCCGTCAGATCACGAACCATATTCACTTCATCCCCGACGATACGTCGAGCTGTGCCCTCAAGCTGTAATGCTATAGATTTCCCGTCTGCATCAAGCGGTAACGTGACAGTTCCGGCCGCCCGCTTTGTGGTTTCCACATTCTCCGAATGACGTGCTTTGGGGTCAGAAAGCCAGTAGATCGTAAAATCATCATTAGCCGTAAAATGAACGACGGAGGCCCAGGGTTGATGTCGCATATCCGTTGTAGCTAGTGAAATGAGAATTTCTTGATTTAATACTTCTCGTACGTGATGTTTGATTTCGAATTGTTCCATGACACAATTCTAACACACTTGTATAGGATGCTATAATAGCAATATGGGAAAAACACATATATCTATGGCAACCTTTGCCGCCGGTTGCTTTTGGGGTGTACAGGAGACCTTCGACAAAGTTAAGGGTGTAAAATACTCGACCACTGGCTATACCGGCGGAACGATGGAACACCCAACCTACGAAGAAGTCTCTTCAGACACTTCTGGCCATGCTCAAGCTGTGCAACTCAGCTACGACCCCGATGTCGTAACCTACGAAACACTCCTCACAACCTTCTGGGATCTCCACGACCCAACGACCACAAATCGACAAGGTCCTAATATCGGATCGGAATACCGGTCAGTAATTTTTTACCACTCACCCCTCCAAAAGGCGGCGGCTGAAAAATCCAAAGCCGAGAGAGAAGCCTTGGGCACGTATAGCCAACCTATTATGACAGAGATTGTCGCCGCTGGTCCTTTTTGGAAAGCCGAAGCCCGTCACCAAAAGTACAACGACAAGCACAGCATATCTGGCTAATTCATACGCCGAGAATAGACCCCATAGAATATTGGCAATCCCCACGATTTAAAGTGGGGATTTGCTATACTGGTGAAAAAGGATCATATGGAAAAAATAAAAAAAGATAATGACACCTGGAAATCAGAACTAACCCCTGAACAATATCGAGTACTACGCGAAAAAGGAACGGAACCAGCCTTTAGTGGCGAACTCCTCAACAATAAAGAAGTAGGAATGTACATATGTGGCGCCTGCGGTAACGAACTTTTCTCTTCAGATACCAAATTTGATTCAGGCTCCGGCTGGCCAAGCTTTTGGGAATCAATTGATAGCGAAAAGATCGAACTTCATCATGACGATGCGTATGGCATGCGCCGAACCGAAGTCGTCTGCGCTCGCTGTGGTAGCCACCTAGGCCACCTCTTTGACGACGCGCCTCAGACCCCGACTGGTCAACGCTACTGCATTAATTCAGCTTCACTTGCCTTTCGAAAAAAAGAAACGAAATAAAACTCTTCATGAAAGCACATAACCAAAAGTTCTTGGCGAGTTGTTTAGCGACACTTGTTATACTCCTCCCCATTCTGGTATGGGGAAGCTCACTGCCTCGTCCTTTATCTCAAGTAAGCCTTTACGAACTTTTTCCAGTATTTGGATTACTTGCTTTCTCCATATTCTGGCTGCAGTTGCTCGGGCTACTGTGCAAACCTTACCTGACACACTTGTCCCTAAGACCATTTTTTAAATGGTCGAGCCATGCTTTTATGACGTTTGTGATTGCCCATCCGCTCTTATTGGCTATCGCTCAATTTAATAATCACCTTGGACTACCGCTTCAAAGCTTCTACGACTATGTCCCAAGTAACCTTACTGGCTACATTAATCTCGCTGTCATTGCCTTTTTGGTTTTTGTAATAACCGAGATTACTGGATGGATTGGTAACACCCCATGGATACAAAAATTCGCGAAGCCACTCGAATATGTAAACTATCTTACCTTTTTTCTTGTCTTTTGGCATAGTATTCACCTGGGCCAACATCTCCAATCAGGCTGGCTGCTAACGGTCTGGTGGTTTTTTGTTATTACCGGACTACCAATTATCACCACCTTGATTATCCGAGATATCAAGAAATAGTGGCGATACTTACAGCAACTTTTTTAATGTGAAACTATTCAAAAACCGCGAGGAGAACCATCACCGTAATACCAGCAATAATAGCCAGAAGCTGGCCGATGCTATGTTTTACTTGAGGGTTATGGTGATGTAACTCAGGAATCAAATCTGACCCTGCTATATAGAGGAATGCCCCAGCTGTTAAAGGAATTAAGTACGCCGAGAAGCTTTCAACCGAATTTCCGAGAAGCAAGACAACAGCCACTCCCACGACGGCCGTTAGGGCAGAGTAAAAATTAAAAAGCAATGCTTTGCGTGCAGACATCCCACTATGCAAAAGCACTCCAAAGTCGCCAATTTCGGTTGGAATTTCATGGGCAATCACCGCCACCGTTGTGGCAACCCCCACGGGAATACTGACTAAATAAGAAGCACCGATTAAAAGTCCATCAATAAAGTTATGCAACCCGTCACCGACTAAATTCATCGTTGCTAAACTGTGATGGCGATGGGTGTGATCATCTTCCCCATGATGGCAATGATGCCATCGAATAAACTTTTCAAGCATAAAGAAAAGTAAAATACCGATCAATACAAAGTAAGATGTAGCTAATGAGTCACCAAAAGCTTCGAATGATTCGGGGAGAAGATGGATGAACACGTCACCAAATAAAACCCCAACCGCAAAACTGACGAGTAAGAACATCGAGGACTGAAGTGACTTTCGAGTAAGCACAAGTCCAACGGCTCCCACAAACGAAATAAGGCTGACGATCCCAACGCTCACGAAGGCATATGCTGTCGAAGACATATTAGCTCCCTTTCTTTTGGCACATACCACAGAGGCCGAAAAATTCGAGCATATGACGCGTGACTTTAAATTTCTTCTCTTTTAAAATACGTAATTCATGATCGTGCAGGTGATCATCAAGATGCACCGCTTCTACTGCCTCACACCCGGTGCAAATAAGGTGATGGTGATGATGACCAACCAGTTCGTATCGCTTCTTTCTCTCACCCAAGTCCACTTCCTGGATGACGTTGTGTTCGAGAAGATACTCAAGTTCTCGATAAATGGTCGTTTTATTCACGATGATTCCCTGACTCAGTAAATAGTTGGCAATCACACCGTAATCTACTGGTGTAATATCGTCACAAAAAAGCCCCACCAAGGCTACACGCAGACGTGTCATGCGGGCGCCAGTGAGCTTAAGAGATTCAAGAATTGTGTGAGCAGATGTCATTACGTAGTATTATAACGCAACTTAGTTGCTTTTTCAATTGCCCCAGGATTGTAATTGTCGCCGTGGAGTTACCCTCCTGATTCATGTAATATGAGGTCATGCTCAAACGCTTCATTTATTCCATCCTCTTTGTAGTTTCGTTGCTCACTCCCTTCTCTCTGAGCCATGCGCAAGGAGAGACTGTTCCTAGCTCCGTTTTTTATTCTGTAAAAGTGACAAACGTAAGTCCCTACACCCCTTCTACAGAACTAGAGACCCTCGAATCAAGTGACGCAATTCTCATCTCTATGCAAGTGACAGGAGGAAAGGACAAAGGAAAATTTATTGATGCCCTGTGGTCAAATAATGACCAAACAACACGTAATTTTGATGTACATTCTGGTGATACATTAATTGCGACCTGCACACTTATAGATAAGCAAGAGAATTGCAGCATCGTAAGCCAACAGAGAAGTACAGGCCTGATCCTTCTCGTGATTCTCTTTTGTATCGTAACGTGGGCTGTCACGCGCATCCACGGACTACGGGCGATTCTTTCAATGATTATCGGATTAGCGGTCATACTTTTTGCTATCGTGCCGTTGATCGTTAAAGGTTACTCTCCGCTCATGGTCACAATTTTGGGAGGGATCATTATTATTGTTCCGTCTCTCTATATTTCACATGGCTATAAAATGAAGTCGCATATTGCGCTTGGGAGCATATTTGCCATGACCGTAGTCATTGGGTTGCTCTCCCTCGGGTTCAGTCATCTTCTGCAGCTCATCGGAACGGGGACAGAAGAAGCGCTTTACTTAAGCCGGGACATAAATCTTCAATCCGTACTTCTGAGCGCCATCCTGCTTGGTACCCTCGGCGTCATCGACGACCTAGCCTTAACCCAAATTTCGATTATTAACGAACTCTACCACTCAAATCCATCCCTGAGTGCCAGCAGTCTCTATCATCGCGCAATGAAGATCGGCCAGGATCACATATCTTCCGTTATTAATACGCTCTTTTTAGCATATGCAGGCGTATCGCTACCGCTTCTCATCTTAATTCAGCAAAGCGAATTACCGGCCTTTGTTGCGTTGCAACAAGAACAAATTGCAACCGAAATAATGAGAACGATTATTGGCACCATCGGACTTATCCTCGTGGTTCCACTTGCAAGTTATATCACCGCCCAGCTTATTATCCGCAAGCCAGAGAAGTTCCCAGCAGAAGCTCACCATCATAGTCATTAAACGCCTATCATTCTATCCTACGAAAGCGGGGGACTGATTTACCGTCTTTTACCACCGTGCTTAACCAGTCATCAAGATTTCGAACCCAAATGAGCCCACTCGAATGAGAGGTTTGATATACGACACAAGGAGCTTCAGTTTCTTCCTGTAAAGCCACTGCCATAACCGTATAGAATTTTTCATCACTCATGTAATGCTGGTATTTCGCACCAACTTCGACTTGCCCCTGTGCTAAAGATAAAACTTCTGCTAGTTCTTCATACGTTTTGTGAGCCATCACGACCTCCTACTTTAGGGTATCAAAAAACCTAATGCGTAGGCTAGGAACTAGGCAATAAAAGAATCATCTAAAATGTTAGTATGACCCAAAAAGCATGAATTATCCCAGGCAGATAGCCAAGGAGCGTCAAAATAACGTTAATCCAGAAGTGGGTCGTTAGCCCAACTTTTAACCACACCGCAAGAGGCGGCACAAGTATCGCAGCAAGCAATTCTATTAGAGAAATAGACATAGTGTAAAGATACGCTAAAAAAAGAAATACATCCTTAGAGAAGCTACCAAATCTTCTCTTCCTTTTTAAGCTGGCTTTAGAGAGATTTACTTTGCGTGGTAATCAATGACGATCTTTTGTCCATCTTTAAGAACAAGCTTTTCGTACTCTTCATTCAAAGCTCCATCTACCGTAACAGTGAGAGTATGCGTCTCATCAACTTTTTTATCGAGTATTTCACTTTTCGAGAACGGTTGGTTCCAAACTGCGAAGAAATCACCCAGCTGAAAATCTCGTTTTTGAGGATACTCAACGTGAACCTTACCTGAATCGTCGTGCGTATGAAGTGGATGCATACAACTTGAAGTAACCCCGATATTAGCAGGGAGCGCGACAGTTTGCCCCTCAAGACGAATCTCCAGTTCAGGATGAATATGCATCCCAAGACCTGCATGTTCAACACATTTATCACGAGGCGCTATACTTGCTTCTTTGCTTGAATCGTTCACTGCCACGGCAAAAACAATGCCAACCGCAATAATCGTAACACCAATAATACTGAGTATGCCTTTGTCCATGGAGCAATTTTAACAGCTTCATGTTTGAATGTAAAAAACGTATAATAAACCAGAATTAAGTCTCGCGAACGTACAGGTGAACAACAAAGGACCACTCATGCAGTATTGGCTTATTAAAAGTGAACCTTCGGTTTATTCGATTGATGATTTAGAGAGAGACAAAACAACCTACTGGGATGGTATACGTAATTATCAGGCTCGCAATTTTCTTCGAGACAGTATGAAGGTAGGAGACAAAATTATTTTCTACCATTCTAATACGGAACCACCTGCCGCTGTAGGCGTGGCTGAAGTATCAAAAGAAGGCTACCCGGACTTCACCGCTTGGGACAAGGAGGACCCCCACTTTGATCCTAAATCAGACCCGTCAAATCCAACCTGGTATATGGTAGACATTGCCTTTGTTAAAAAATTCACCCACCCCCTCTCGCTTGATGCGATGAAAGCAAACCCAGACCTTGCTGGGTTAATGGTCATCCAGAAGGGAGCGCGGCTATCAGTTCAGCCTGTCTCAAAAGAACACTTCGAAAGATTGGTTCAACTCGGTAGCTAAAATAGCTGTGGCGCTGGCTCGTAGGCATCTTCACCCCGAAATACAGATGTCTCTTTAAATTGCTGCATAAAGGCCACTACTCGTTGATCCATTACTATATGGCGGCGTGTCACCAACTGTTTTAAAACAATCCCCTCAAGTGTTGTACATCGGCTTAGTGCAACATAGAGCTGACCATGAGCAAATGTTCCTCGGCCTAAATCAATCACAACCTGATCAAATGTTTTACCTTGACTCTTATGAATAGTCACCGCCCAGGCGAGTTTTAATGGGTATTGCGTAAATGTTCCCGTCGCCTTGGCTGTCACAACTTTCGACCGATCATCGAGTACAAATTCACTCGACTCCCAGCTATACGGTAAAACATCAACGTGTCGACCATCTTGTAGCATCACAACAATCGTATCTGGCTCGCCAATTTCGCTTTTAATTTCCGTAATCGTACCGATACTTCCGTTGACCCAACGTTTACCCGAGTCGTTGTTAAGCAGCATAACCTGCGCCCCTATTTTAAGGGTAAGCTGACGCGGAGCAGGCGCATCCTTTTCTAAGAAATTTCCGCTCGATTGTCCTTCATAGGTAATGGGTGCCCCCGCGATTTGAGCCAGACGGTCACTGTTGACACCATCCGCTAAGGCATTCGTGGTCGTCAAAGTAATAGCTCCATCAGTAGCTTCGCCCAATGGCTGGTGCTGACTATTCAGCCGACTAAAGTGATCAACGGTCGTGGTATTGGTTCGGATAGCATTCAAGACATCGATAAAAGTTTCGTCCTGTTGCCGATAGATAATTTCCAGTTCCACTAGTTCCAAACGAAGACAAGCAAAAACATCTGCATCAAAAAAATAAGGGCTTCGATATCGGCGAGAGAGTAATTCTCGGTCTTGTAATGTCACCACAGGAGGGAGCTGATACAAGTCACCGATCATAATAATTTGTACGCCGCCAAAGGGGGCGTACTTATCACGGCCATTGAGACGTAAAAACTTATCAATACAATCAAGCAGGTCTGCCCGCACCATCGAAATTTCGTCGATAATAATGCAGTCGAGATGTTTATAGAGCTGTCCGTTTCGACTGGACGGTTTTTGGATTAAATCGGGTGTTATATCGGGTTTAAATCCAAAAAATGAATGTATGGTTTGACCACGTACGTTAACCGCCGCAACGCCAGTAGGCGCTAAGACCGCGCAATTTTTCTTGGTTTGCTTACGGAAATAATCGAGCAAGGTTGATTTCCCTGTTCCTGCTTTACCCGTAATGAACAAATGCTTTTCTGTTTGCTCCATTAACTCATAGGCACGAATAAATTGAGGATTGAGGTCAAGTGACATGGATCTTATCCTAACCTAGGAACGCAATAATAACAACCGATACGTATGAGTCTGTGCCGAACCTATCAGTACACGACTACGCCGCTATTATCAAACTTTGCCCAGTCAGCTGCGAGTTGACTCGCTGTCCAAGTGAGTCGACCCGAAATAGGGTCGTTAATAATAAAGTGGGTTGGTTTTTCCACGGTTCCCTTAT
>DASWYB010000025.1:0-3152 GCA_036405195.1 Patescibacteria group bacterium | reverse complement strand
CACCGTCACCGGTCCAATCGTGAATAGAGTCAAGCAAATTTTCGTATGAATAGACAAACCCTTCCCCACGCCGCGTACCAGGATCATTGGTAATAAACCCCGTATCGTTATACCCTCGTACCAGTATCATATGGTAAGGAGGCCCTGGCTGCTTGAAATAAGGGTTTTTAAGTACTTGCCCAGCAGCAGGAACAAGGAGGATATTACCTGCCGCTAGCTCTGCTTTGAGTGATTCCTGTGTGACGTCGGTAAGTAATCGAGCCGTTTTAAGACCCAACTTCTCTTGCGCCACCCGTAACGTTTCTGTGGCAGTTGTATCTTCAAAATACCCAAAGGTTTGTTTTTGCCAGGTAACCAAATCTTGAAGAGAGGCCTCCGCAACCGCAGGAGGGATACGGTTCATATACCCCTCTGTTGATTCGCCTGTCTTACCTTGTGCCCACCATTGGGCCATAAGGAGCGACGCTTCCTCACACGTTTCTTCGTGAACACTATCCCAATTGGACTCGGGAGCTTGAGAAGTAAAGGGAACATCTAAGTTAACCCGTTGAAGAGAAACTGGTGTAAGAGAGGGAGAGGGGGCTGTTACTACCGTAGTCGGGACAGAGCTTGACGAAATATCATCCGGAGTCATCGCCGTTTGGCTAGATCCAGGAAGAGGAATTGAGATGTCACGATCACTGTAAACAAAATCTAAATCCTGCCTAATTTCCACGTAGCGCAAAACTGCCCACACAAGAATCCCAATAAGCGATAAGCAGACCGCCATGGCGACGAGTAAAGCTATTTTTTGTTTGGGCGAAGTGAGTTTTTTCATTATCTTTATCATACTTTATTTCTGAGCCGAGACAATTGCTAATATTTGAAAAATAAGCTATAATTTTTCTGTTGATAGGATACTATTTCGGGGTGTGGCGCAGTTGGTAGCGCGCGTGGTTTGGGACCATGAGGTCGAAGGTTCGAGTCCTTTCACCCCGACCAGCAGAGAAGACGGTTTA
This sequence comes from Patescibacteria group bacterium, assembly GCA_036405195.1. Classification (GTDB taxonomy): domain Bacteria; phylum Patescibacteriota; class UBA1384; order 2-12-FULL-50-11; family DASWYB01; genus DASWYB01. The sequence goes on along the minus strand of DASWYB010000025.1, from coordinate 2,154 downwards.
AAACCGTCTTTTTTGTTTTGCAATTTCTCTGCTTTATTGCTATAGGGGGAATATGTGTTCCAGACTTCGCCGCGATGCCCACTATTTCCTTATTATTCTTGGCCTCTTACTAATTATTGGAGTTCTTGGATTTCCCACTCTTAAACAGACTGCCGTACAAAATTACTTCTCGCCTGCCTACGATGCAGACAAGGAGAACTATAATTGGGAAATTAGCGAATACGCTACGGGACTCGACGTACCATGGGATATGGCTTTTTCACCTGATGGAAAACTCTTTATTACTGAACGGCCAGGGAATGTAAAACTACGACTTTCTGACGGGACAATCAAAACAATCGCCCATCTACCCCAGGTTTCAGCTGTGGGAGAAAGTGGACTAACCGGGATTGCGCTTCACCCTCATTTTACAGAAAACAACTTTGTTTACCTTTATTACACCTATCGCGATGATGGAACCATTCTCAATCGTGTATCTCGTTATACCTTCCAAAATAACCAGCTTATAAACGAAACTTATATTGTGAACAATTTAAAAGGTGGGTCAATTCATAACGGGGGGCGTCTCCGATTTGGTCCCGATGAAAAGTTATGGGTGCTCACCGGAGATGCGGCCCGTCCTAATCTAGCCCAAGATCCAACCGCACGAGAAGGCAAGGTTCTGCGTATGAACGAAGATGGAAGCGCTCCAGAAGACAACCCCACAAAAGGGTCTCTTGTGTATTCTCTCGGACACCGCAATCCACAAGGGTTGGACTGGCACCCCCTTACCGAAGAACTCATTGTCTCTTCACACGGGGAAACCGCTCATGACGAACTTAACCTTGTGACACCGAACGGCAATTATGGTTGGCCAGTCGAAAAACGATGTAACGAGCAAGCGCCCTATATCCCTCCTCTGCTGTGCAGTGGAGAAGAAACATGGGCTCCTTCCGGGATCGCTTTTTGGGGCACAGATATTTGGCGGTTTCGTTACTCCCTCTTTTTCGCCGGATTACGCAGTGGCAAATTACAACGCATCGCCATAATTGACAGTAAAGTCGCCGAACAAGAAACTATTATTGATGGAAAATACGGACGACTGCGCGGTTTAGTCAAAGGACCAGATGGCGCTCTCTACGTTTCTACTTCTAATAAAGACGGCCGGGGCAAACCCGAAACTACCGACGATAGAATCCTGCGTGTAGTGCCGAAGCTTATCCCTTAAAAGTTTTCGGCCTCTTGCTCGAGAGTCGTAATATCTGACTCTGTTTCGTCTAATGTTGTACTATTAATATCTGTTTCTATTTCCGTAAGACTGTCGCCAGGCGTTGAACTCGGCGAAACAATAGTTGTGGTCGAAATTTGATTAGCCGAACGTAGCAACACCCGAGAACGCTGAAAAGCAAAGACAACAACGCCCACCAGAAAGACTAAACTAAGAATTAAGACAACAGTCGTAACTTTAGAGTTCATAGTAGCTCCTTATAACCCGGCAGAAGGTGACGCAGACACTCCAAGTGGCTGTGAAACTTCTTTTAATAGCGTATACGTGGCACGCACTTTTTGAGCAACTGATTTTAATTCTGTTCGTAACGCCCGATGGTCATCCCGTAGCTGATGGACAGTCACTCGATAGGCCTGACCCAAGGCATCTTCAGTCGTAATGTCGACAACATACTCCTTTTCTTGCTGGGTGAGAACTTTTTCTTTTACTGCTTCCAATGCCGCCCGGGTAACTACCAATTGTGCCCGGACAGTCGATACGTTGCCACCCGCATACTCTGTTTTATCCGTTCGATCCTCGATGCTGTCAAGGATATTTTCTAAACTACTAATAAAAGTTAGTTGCCTTTTTGAGAGAACATCATTCACATGTGCAATTTGTGTTGTCAACTTCTGTGCTTGAGTTTTTTTACGAGTATCCTTAAGAGCGGAAATTTTCTCTTGCATGTCCAGACGTTTTGTTTTTTGCGCTTCTTTAAGTTCAGTTACCATTGCTTTGGCGCGCTCTTTCACCTCGTTGGCACGCTTTACACGTTCGACTTTGCGTTGCTCTGAAAGGATGGGAGTTTGAACAGCCGTCGTCATAATCTCGGTTTCTGGAGATGCCGTAGATTGGGCGGTAACCGTTGCCGTAGGAGACGAAGAACTTTCCTGCGCGGATACAAAATT
>DASWYB010000024.1:0-5330 GCA_036405195.1 Patescibacteria group bacterium | reverse complement strand
AGCACGGGCGAGCGCTCGCCTTGCCGGAGCTGAGAGATAAGAAAAAGTGTTGTGAGAGTCGGCAGTGTTTATAACAGCTCCTTCCAACGCACCATTCTAAAGAAGCCGCAACTATGCTGCTTCTTTAGAATCTTTTGTTCTTATGCTTTTTCGGTGCTAATATTTACCATCCAGTCAACACCGAATTTATCGGTAAGACTACCGAACACATCTCCCCACGATTCTTTTTTGAGCGGCTGAGTTACTTTACCGCCATCAGAAAGTTTTTCAAACACTTCCCGGAGCTTGGCCTCATCGGTCCCACCAAGGGCTAAACTAATAAAGCTATCTTCAAACTTATCTCGAGTACTGTCGCTGGCCATGAGACGGATAAGGCCACCATTTAAAAGGGCATGCATTACTTTATCGCCCATGTGCTTCATTTCTTCGGGAAGATCTGATTGCGCGGCCCCGTAAGTCTGCACCGAAAGCTCTCCACCAAATACTTCTTTGTAAAACTCCATTGCTTCACGGCAATTGCCTGTGAAAAATAGATACGCATCCAAGGTGAATGTTGGCATACAAACTCCTCTACTTTTTAGATTGTGCCGCTAGTATCTCATAAAATAACGGTGGAGTCACCGTTATTTTTTCTTGAGTGCCTTGAGCACTGTTTTGGGAATTTCTTTGCATGCACAATACTTTTGGTGTGCTAAGTGCCAAGCAATTTGCTGTTGGAGCGTTGCTTCGTCTGGAAGTTCATTGGCGTGATGCCAAGCTTTATTCTTTTTCATATGGCTATTATATCAAATATACTCACCACCGTCGAAGCTAGGTCGCAACTACCCACTTTGCATCACCGAACAAATTGACAAAAACAGCCAAATAGAGTATATATGTAATGCATCCGTCTTGGATAGACCTTTCGGTCCGAGGATCTCAGTATGGAGTCTGTTCTTCGTTTGGTTATTGCATTACTCGCGGTGATAACAACACTCGTGCTTTCTGCATTTGCCGAGTGGGCAGGACACGCAGTAATGCACCACAAGGGTATCAACCGGCTTATCAACCTGTGGCTCCCTTGGCTTCCCAACCGCCACCTTCTCGAGCATCATGGAGACTATATGGGAGAGGCATTCTCACATGATCCTCCCAGCAAGTACAAGCTCAGTCTTTCAGTCATTGGAGTAACTGCGATTGAGATCGCCTTACTCCTTATCCTCCAGCCGATACTAGGGTCACTGGTCACTAAGGTAGTTATCGTCGTATCGGTGGGGTACCTAACGTGTTATGAAGGGGTACACTACCTCCTCCACAACCACTGCCCCCGCTTGGGAAGACTCTATGCAACAGACTTATTTCACTCCATGGAGAAACACCATCGGGGCCATCATCACCGAGCGGGGGTAAACTTCGGGATACTCCCGTCTGGCAGAAAGTTCGACGAGTGGTTCGGTACGATTGGGCTCGAAAACACCACACCTGAACCTCCTCACCCGAGCACATAGACCAAGGCCCTAAAATAGGGCGCATCCCATAATTCTGCCTCCGCAAGAAAAGCCTCCCAGCCAATCTGCGGAGGCTTTTCTTATTCTCGTGTCCCATTAGAATCCCATACTATGACGTTAGAGCGAGCAGTTGCGACACAAATAATACTTGTGACGGATTCTTTGCCTGTGGCAGCCAGTCTGCAAAAAGTTTTCGACATTCCCGCTCTAATACATTACCAAAAACAATTGGCTGCGAACTTTCCGGACTAAAGACCGTTTCTTGAACTCGCTGCGTACCACTATCAGCCGGCGAAGATAATCCAAAGACAACATATTTCACCCCAGCCTCTATTGCCGCGCCCATGCACATAACACACGGCTCTAGGGTTGAAACAAGAATAGAACCTTCTGCGTCTAAGTCTACGGCGGGGACAGAGGTATTAGTAGCATTCTCGAACGCCCTGATTTCGGCATGGGCAACTCGACAATGGAGACGATTCATCTGGTTATGACCTCGTGCAACAATATCAACCTGTCCGTCTTGTAAGACGGCTAACACACAACCAATCGGTGCTTCGCCTTCTCTTTCTCCCCGTTTCGCTTCATGAATTGCTTCTCTCATTAACTGTTCTTGTTGATGCTGAGTAATCATGCCCCCACTATACCAAAAAAGCAGCTATCCTCTAAGACAGGCGCTGCCATTCTGGTAGAAATACGAGAATTCTCAAGGAGAGCGGAAGACTTCCTAATGCCCTGCCGTTGGCGCCCCCTGACGGCTACTGGCTTTTATATTTGGGAGCGAAAAGGCAGTGAGAAAACCGAGGAAACTAAAGAGCGCGGTGTAGACAAAAGTAACCCGAGCAGCGTCTACCATCGACTGATTACTAATCCGATGTATTTCGGCAGTAACAACGGGAGGAATACCTTCCCGTGTTTGTACACCGCCGCCAAACTCTACGGCGCTTGTCTGTTGGGATATTTCTTGTGCGACAGCAGTTTTCATTGATGTTGGGATTACTGAACTGGCGGTAATTCCATTTACTAAGTTAGCAGAGAGAGCCGAAAGCATTACCGCGCCAATAATTGCCGAGCCTAATGTTGAACCAAGTTGACGCAGCGTATTATTAATACCCGATGCTTCCCCTGCTAAGTGAAGAGGCACAGCCGAAAGGGTAAGGTTGCTAATTTGAGCCATGACCAAACCGAGCCCAGCACCAAAGATCATCAGTCCCGGAGCTAAGTGACCAACTGTAGAATCAACTGTCATAGACTGTCGCAATACGAGCACTCCAAGCATGTTCAGGAAAAGACCAAGTTGAATCATGTACTTCGGACGAAACTTGGTACTTAAGAATCCTGATAGAGGAGCGACAACAAGAATGGTGAGCGACATTGGCAACAAACTCATGCCCGTTTGGAAGGCGTCGAGTCCGCGTACCGCCTGAAGAAATACCGGTAGAGAAAAAATCATCCCCGTCATCGAGAGTGACATCACCGCCGTTGTTGCCGAACCAGCCGCAAACTGCTGGTTCTGAAAGATTCCCAGAGAGACTAAGGGTGTGCGGCCTTTTGATTCCATGTAACGTTCCCAGAGACCAAAGAGGACCAATAAAATGACCCCAAGAATAATCGAATAAGGAGTCACCGATAATCCTGCCCAGGTTGGCAAAGAGAACGAACCAAGCGTGAATGCCGACTTAGCAAACCACCAGCCATAGGTCGAAGCTTCAATCACCCCAAAAACAATCAGGAGCAATCCAATGGACGACAAAAATACGCCACCCCAGTCGAGAGAAGGCTTCTCTTTTGTGTCACGCGCTTCTTTCACTAGGATAGACCCGAGCAACAGGATCGCTGCGACCACAATGTTAATACGGAATCCCCACCGCCACGAGTAATGTGTGGTAAGAAATCCACCAATAATTGGCCCGAGTGCCGCGGCCGCGGCGGCAATCGCGCCCCAGACTCCAAAAGCAATTGCTCTCTCACGCCCTTCAAACGTCGAAAGTAATAATGAAGAGGTAGCTGGCATCATTAAGGCCGCTCCCACTCCTTCAATAATAGACTCGCCGAGTATCATGGTTGGAACGTTGTGACTTATCGAAGCCACATACGAACCAACGGCAAAAATAACGGCTCCAAGCATAAACATCCGCTTACGACCAAATAAGTCTCCCAATCGGCCACCCGTAATAGTAAGTGCCGACAGCGTGAGTGCGTAGGCAGTAATAACCCACTGAATCCCTTGGATGGTTGTATTAAATTCACGAATAATCGTGCCCAACGAAACATTTAAAAGAGTAGTGTCAATGACAATAATCGCCAGCGCCATACTTAATACCACTAAACTTCCCCACTTTTTCCAATTACTTGTATGCATACCTATCCTTTCGTTCTTTCACCTCATTAATTGTAAGGGAAAAATCGCACAGCGCCAAGAAAAAAAACTACATAATAAAATACTCACACTATTTCATGTTTTTCCTAAGTTATGGAGCCCTATAAACGTTACATCAACACAAACAACAGAAAAGCTGCTGCCGTAATAACGGCAAACGCCCCAAGCGTGTGCAAGAAAAAGGTGATTCCTTCTTTTTTCTTACCTTCTAAGTACAATAAAGCCGGTCCCACCAAAAAAAGATACCCCATCACCGCGGCCGAGAGCGTAAAAAGCGAAAGCATGGCAATAGGAGCGAAAACGTTATCCTCGCCCCCCGCATAACTGGAACCATAATACATTGCCGAGGCAACAAGGGCGATATACACAAGAGCAGCGAACGCGTTGATAATTGGATTTTTTGTCATGGGCATATTATACATCAATATAAATTTATTGCAAATCGATAATTTTTGTACTAGAATGAGCACAATACAATTAAATAGTGAGGTATTATGCTTAAACAAGGATCAACTCTTATTCTCAAGACGACTGTTTTACTCATCGGACTTGTGGCTCTAGCTCTGTGTCTCTTTGTATTGCCTATTGGACTTCGAGGCGACAGTTCGGGATATTATCGCCCTATTATATTGGGAATGTATGTGACCGCAATACCATTCTTTATCGCACTCCATCAGGCGATGAAACTTTTAGGATCCATTGATACACACGCCGCCTTTTCCAATGCGTCAGTTCAGATCTTAAAAAATATTCGAAATTGCGCCCTAACTATCAGCGCCCTCTATGCAGTTGGCTTGCCATATATCTACACTGTTGCCGACAAAGACGATGCTCCAGGTGTCATGGCAGTTGGGCTTATTATTGTCTTTGCTTCATTCGTGATAGCAACCTTTGCCGGCGTACTACAAAAGCTTCTAAAAAATGCCCTCGAGATAAAATCAGAAAACGACCTGACTGTCTAAGGATTAAAACTATGGCTATTATAATTAACCTTGACGTTATGCTCGCTAAACGGAAAATGAGCCTGACGGAACTTTCCGAAAAAGTTGGCATCACCATGGCAAACCTTTCCATTCTGAAGACAGGAAAAGCCAAAGCCATTCGATTATCAACACTCGAGACAATTTGCAAAGTGCTTGATTGCCAGCCAGGAGATATCCTGGAGTACCGCCCGGAGCATAGATGAAAAAAATACTCTCTGCTTTTGTTTATATCTCGGCAACCTTATTCATCTTGCAAACAGTTATCAAACTTACAACCTACAATGTTCATTTTGTGCATGCGTGCCGAACAGATGATTCAATCACAAACTGTGGCACATACAAAGCTACCATTGTATTCGATCCTATGGACGGCCGGTATATCACCTCAATGTACGACCTAACCACCGGTACCACTATCACTTTTAACCCCATCTCTCACGAGGACAGTTACGAACAAGGCTGTTGGCTGGGTACAAAACG
>DASWYB010000023.1:0-2946 GCA_036405195.1 Patescibacteria group bacterium | reverse complement strand
AGGGTACATTTCTCGGAAGTCAAAAGAGTTGCTGCCAGCATTGGCAGTGCGGCATTCTTTGAACCGTTAACGGTAATCTCTCCTCGAAGCTTATGACCACCTTCAATGACGTACTTCACGCTCATAATCAACCTCGCTTTTCAATCAGTTAGTTATAGGCCTACCATAGCACTCTGTCGGCTGAATGCCAAACGAGGTTGACCCTCTCTGCTAGATGCCGCATACTTATACTACATATGGCCCGACCTCGTTCCTCATTCCGTTCGATCTTCAATGCGTTTCTTACGGTTCTACTTTTTGTGATTATTTCCTCTACTTTGGTGGGCCTTACGAATGGCTACACCTATGATTTTAGTAGTAATCAGTTTACCCAGACAGGTATTATCAGTCTCACCGTCAAACAAATGCCCGTAACGGTTTCAATTGATGGTAAAAAAAAGCTGTATAAAAAAACACCTATTAATCTAACTTACTTAGTGCCTGGCCAATATACTGTCGAGATTCGCAAAGAGGGCTACTATCCCTGGGTCAAGACATTCAGAATTAAAGCAGGCGAAGTAAAGGTTAACCCATTTGTGCGGCTCTACTTAACAGAGATTAATCCGCAGCCAGCAACATCGAAAGAAGCCGACATGGTGGCTAATGCCACAATGGTTGCGCCTGACCTAGATATCCGTCTTTATGAGATTTGGATCAAGCCAATTTCCCGCACGTATCCTTTTACTGTCACCTCGGATCGGTTTGCCTTTGTTGGTCGTTATGCAAAGCCAGTTCATGGTGCAATCTGGACCGAAGACAAGACAAATATTATTTTTCAAGTCGGTAACGAAATCCGTCTCATAGACCGAGACGGTACGAATGATCATTTGCTTGTAAGTCTTTCGAGCGACCAAGCTACCCGTTTTGCAATAACCAGTGATGGCAATGCACTTATTTATCAGGATGGCGACATGATGTATCGCCGCCAATTGCAGTAAATATTATCGAAATTTAATCGCGGGTAGGGTGTAGCTTTTACCTTGTTCTACTTCAACAGGTTTCTCCGGGCTGGAGATTAAACTGGCATGTACTACAAATCGATCCCGGGATGTGCCAACGGGATAACAGGTTAAAAGAGTTAAGACCGGTGAGGTTGTTTCGTTGGCTACTTCAACTTGGTCGGGGTGTACGACTTTGACTTCTGCGACCTGGTAGACGTACGCTTTCCCATGTTCGCGAATAGTGATTTTATCGCCGGGAACCAACTTTGGTACAAGAGAAAAGACCGCAGCGTAGGGGTTTTTCTTCCAAGCATAATCCGATGAGTGACCAGTGATAAAGACGTTCCCAACTTCTCCCAAATGGGCACTCCCCTGGAGGTGTGCTACGCCTTTATTAAGATATTCAACCGTATCTTCGGCCGAGACATCCCAGGTAATGGGTGTGTCGACACCGAGTTTTTCAATGATAATATGAGCTGGTTCATACACTGGTGTAGCAGTGGCGGCGGGAGTTGAGGTAACCGTTGGTGCCGCTGTGGGTGATTTAAAAGCGAATGCAAATTCATTGCTGACTGCGCCCCAGTTCGCGTATATAAAAATGGCTAAAAATAAGGCCGTAAAAACAAACAGCCCTTCAACAATGGCTAAAATGGTATACCAGCGATATTTCTTTTGTGTCTTATGGCTTAAAGGCATATACGAATTATAGCAAAGAGTGAAGCAATTGTCATGAGGATAAAGGACGTCCCTGCACCGTTAGTTAGCGCAGGGACAATTTCTCCACGAGGAGGATGGCACATCTTTCTCAGAAACCAGTGTTGGCAACGAATGTGTTGTTCCCTGTGTTAACGCTGAGGCTTATGTCGTTGCTCACTGTCGCCGTGTTGGTTTCTGTCACGGTATTCTCCCCTGGTATGTCGGGGAGGTCGACGGTTGGATTCCACGCTACAGACTGTTCGACGGTAGGTGGTGTTGTTTGGCTTGTCGGTTTTACTTGCGTGAGCCCAACGGCTGCTATGAGACCAGCTACACAGGAAAGACTGATCCGTCGAAGCCAGGCTGTGCGAGCCCGACGCCTCTGGACCTGGCAGACTGCCAAAGCTAAGGCATCCGGAGATATCCCTAGCTCTTCAACTGCCTCCTGTAACGCATCTGTCCGAGCCTTTTGCTCATCGAGCTCAGTTTGGGTGCGAATCGCCCTCCTAAGGACTTCAGCACGATCTTCAGGAGAGATCTGGCGAAGCTGCATGATACCTCCAGTACATACGTTTGGCGCTACAATCATGCTAACTCGTTCAGTGAAGAGAGTTCAATGTGAATAATCATAAAAAACAAACGGCTTCGAATAAACCGAAGCCGTTTGTTGGTGGGCGAGGAGGGAGTCGAACCCACACGTCCGTGAAGACAATGGATTTTGAGTCCATCGCGGCTGCCATTTCGCCACTCGCCCAATGCCATTATTATACCTGAAGATAGTAAAAAATCTAGTCAAAGACATTGTGCAATAAAATATTTTATAGTATAATTCATTTGTGATCGCGAGGTAAACAGTCCGTTGGTGGGGGGTCAGAACGGGGCGGACTGGGTACTGAGCGTAACTCCGTTAGTTCGGAGCTGGTCTTGTGCGATGACCGGCTTCGTGAGCTTCTTGAAGCACTAGCGGATTCTCCGCTGCTGGGCGGTGAATATGGTGATAGACGTGCGCCCTCTATTCATTGGGAGTCCAGTAGCATAGGCAGGACAAAGGGCGGAGGACTGCGGTCCTCGATTTGTCTCTGCCCCGTGCGGGGGTGGAGTGAGCACGGTTCACTTTTGTGTAAACCAAAAGTGTCCCAACGGCTCGCTCCACCTCCGGCGAAACATTTGTATCTTTACGACGGCCGCCTCGACACACTTGTGCAGGCGGCTTATTGCATGGTCAAAAAGATATGCTATAGTGAGTGCAGCCCACAGAAAAAGTAGCGTG
>DASWYB010000022.1:0-3235 GCA_036405195.1 Patescibacteria group bacterium | reverse complement strand
CTTCGCCATATTCAAAAACAGTCATGTTTTTAGAACCCGTCTCACCCGCACCACCCAAAGGAATAATGCGTAACTTACGGGAGGCAGAACTTAAGACAACTTGCTTCGTTGAGCTGTTTTTTGCGTCTTCGGTGATCTGCGTTACCATGGCATATTTATTATCACCACCGCGAGGCGGAGAAAAACGGCGACGGTTGAGCCGCTGCTCGCCACCATTACCACCGGCACTTGCAGGCTGTCCATCAGGGGCGTGACGACGTGTGTTCGGCCGTCGCATTACCTGGGGCTGCATTCCGTCAGCCAGACGAGGGTTACGGGCGGCAGGTGTGCGTTGGGGTGAACGGGGAAATCCATTCGAACGATCTTGTGTTCGTTCCGATGGCGCAACAAAGCCGCGGTTATTAGCCTGCTGCATACGATCACCACCGGCAGGGCGGGCGCCGTGTCGGCTTAAACTCGGACGCATAAACCGGTCTTGGGTATTTGATTGTTTTTGAGCTGAAGATGCGTTTCCATCACCAACTGAGTGCCCGTGAGGCGCATTCATGCGCGGAGCACGGGACATTGGCCGCTGAGGACGCCGATTCGGACGACGATCCTCGTTACTGTGCGGCGTAGAAGAATTATTTTCTTCCATAGAATCCTTTCGTTTCTATAAAACGTGTTTTGTTTTCATTGATAATTATTGGTTCTCAAGTCGTACACAAAAAATCCTCAGGAGAGGTACTTTGACGCGATTAAAGTCGGTTAAGTAAATCCATAGTTAATCGGTTACGACAGGTCGTCGTGCGCACAGCGCAAATGAGAGAGAACGAATAAGTGTAGCTATATGATACCCGAGGGAGAAAGTTTTGTCAATGAGAGAAGCTTGACTCGTACTTACTTGTGAAACAAGCAAGCAGTCTTTATAGTAAGAGAATACTACCAGGATACTCATGATGACACAGCGACTTTGCCTTACTTTTCTCCGATATCTGACTTCTTTCTTATTATTTTGTGTCGTTACCTTATCCTCGGTCCAAGCAGCGACACTCAGCCCTAGCGTATCCCCGGCGACTCCCAGCCCAAGCCCGTCACCGAGTCCCTCTCCCACCATGTTCGTCAGTTTAGAGGGGACGGTTACCTACAAAGAAAGTGGTGTGGGGCTTGAAGGAGTAACTATTGAGCTGACTCAAGGAACGAAAAAGTTCACCACAACGACCAATAACAAAGGATACTACAAGTTTCCAACCATCAGCGGCGATGAGTTCTCCCACCTCCAAGCAACAAAACCTAAATTTAAACCATATAACTACGACTTGGACTTAGTAAGCGGGACCAACACCCATAATTTTACGATGCGTTTCTCCAACGACAATGAAGTCGATGGCATGACCTATGAAATGGACCATGGCGCAAAAAAACCACTTGGCGGCATTACCGTTGTCGCAGAGAATGTTGATTCGACAGATTCGGACGATAAAACTGGAGAATACGAGCTCTGGGATCAGAAGTTTGTCAAAGGTACCTACAAGCTTTGGGCGGAAGACCAAAAGGGCAAACTAAGTGACGTGTACACTATTACCTTCACCGAAGATACCGACCAAGTTATTACCCAAGATATTGAGATTAAGCGCAAGCCCGATAATCGCTATGTACTCCGCGTCGCCGCATTTGACCGCGGTTGGTGGGTGAGAGATGGCACTGAACCAATCGAAGGCGTCAACGTTACTCTGGAAGGCACTCTTTTAGATGGAAAAAAACAGACAACGACACAAACAACTGACAAAAAAGGCATTGCCACCTTCACAGATTTAAAAGAAGGGACTTACAAAGCTACCGGCCAAAAAGTCAACTACTGGGACGGTAAAGGAACTATCACCCTATCAGGCAAACCAGATATATACGGATACGATCTTGAAATTTTCCTCTTAGTAACAGGTGTTACTTGTGAGAAACATTCTCAAACTTCAGTCAAAGAGTTTTGGTTCTGCGGCAAAGAAGCCATCGATCTGTATACGAAGCGGCAAGACCTCTGGACTTTAATCGATAACAAAATCAGCCAAGTCCGTGGTAGCTATCCACAGGCTCAATATGCTGATATGCCGCAACAAGTTGTCATTGATTCAATATCGTATAATAATGCCTTTTTCTATAAGAATACCGAAAAATACAATGGGACATGCCCTATCTCTCCTCTAGATGATGACCCCGGATTCCCCCTCACTGCTGACACAATTGTCTTTACAACCGGCGCACTCTTAAAAGAGAGCACTCTCAGCACAGAACATACCGTGACCCATGAAATGGGCCATAACATTGACTGGCGCAAAGGAAATTGTAAAGACGAATATTCAGATAGCCCACCCTTCAAAGATGTGTATTGGCTTGGTGAAACACTGTATGGAGATGATTACTTCTATGGCCTTAAGGACAGTAACTATGGAACCAATGAAACAGGAGGACATCCTAACGACAACTATCATGAAGGATTTGCCTCAACCGTCCACGCCTACCTTGATCACATAGGAGAATTTCCCAAGATGCGTACCGCGATTGATCAGCTCAAAGAAATTCTTCTCAAAACGGCGAGCCTCACAGGAGCGGTATGAAACGCCACACGCCTCACAAATACTTAAGTATGGGCCTTTGTCTCCTTTTGATTGGCATTATCATTGGGATCAAAGCTCTCAATAGGCAAAGCGTTCCTTTTGCATCAACACTCGATTCACCCAATTCAGACGAAAGCCTCACCTCGGCTTATTTACAAGGAAAGGTCACTCTCACAAATGGATCACCGGCAACGGGAGTAAGTATTTACATTAATAACCAAGGTGCAGGCATTCATAACGACGGCACATACGCCTTTCATGCCGACATTCCGAGCGGAGAAACTTCTGTGCGGTTTTACAACCCTCTCACGGGTGAGCGCTACCGACTCAAAGGCAGCGTAGAGTCAACCTTTTCGTACGACCCGACCGAGAATCGTAATTATAACTTTGTGATTGAACTTATTACCAATGCATCTCCCTCGCCAACACCTAATCCTACGCCTACACCAACTCCTCTTCCCGTTATTCAGTCTTTTGTGGCCGAAAAGAACTCTGTACGGCAAGGTACTTCAGCCTGTATTAGCTGGGTCACCAATAACCCTGTATCACTCCAACTCGCAGTTTCTGGAGCGACAAGCAACATTCAACTCTCGAGTGACTCGGGACGAAAATGCTTTACACCTTCTCAAACAACGACGTATACA
>DASWYB010000021.1:0-12229 GCA_036405195.1 Patescibacteria group bacterium | reverse complement strand
GTTAAGCACATGGACTTTACGCTCGAAGGCGAGCAGTTTGGCGCCATGGACAGTGCGTATGAACACAAGTTTACTTTCAACGAAGCCATTTCGTTTATGGTGCACTGCGAGACGCAAGAAGAGATTGATTACTACTGGGACAAGTTAACTGCCGTGCCAGAATCTGAGCAGTGCGGCTGGCTCAAAGACAAGTACGGTGTGTCGTGGCAGATCGTTCCCAACGCCATGGACAGGATGTTTGCAGATGGCGACCAAGAAAAGATTGCCCGGGTCACCGAAGCTTTTCTCAAAATGAAAAAATTCGACCTCGCCAAACTCGAGGCCGCAGCCGAAGGCAAATAGCCATCATACTATCAGAGGGGGAGAAGGGTTACGTTGCAGTAACCCTTTTTGGATCCTAAACGTTTTTAATGCCAGAGCGTTGCGAGCAAGTGGTAGCCTTCGTAGAGACCCCACACGGCAAGCCCGATAAAGGCGAGGCTACCGATAAACGAGATCACCGGATGTTTCACGATACGGATTGTCGAATCCGGTGAGATAAAGAGGGCAATATTTAAAATCATGTGCCCTAAAAATACGCCCGTCGCAAAGCCAAAAACGTTAATAATATTAAAGAGCGGGACATAGCCGGCAAAGTCGTCGAGACCTAAGATAAAGGGCACGCTAAAAGCCAGACCGAATAAACCCCACCAACTTTTATTCTTATCTCCCGAAACTTTCATTTCGGGGATGATGTAGCGAAGGAGCGGGGCAAAGATCTTATTGATTGATTGCAACACGCGTTCGAGCCACTCGGCACTCGTTACAAGGCTGGTAGCATTATTGCCACTATCTTTGACGTGCTCTAGCCCTTCTTCGGCCATGCGCAACAGGACAAGGCTGGCGATAGCAATCATCGCCACCATTAAGAGCGTGACCTCTTTAAAGAGCGTCCAAATAAGCAGAATGAGGACAGTACCGAGGATATTACCCAGGGCTGAGCCAATTTCGATCGCGATCCGGTTCTTCCAGCCCCGGAACGAGTCCATGAGCCGGCCCATAAAAATGGCAAAATCAATCGCAGTTTTTAAGTAGATGGTAAGCCCGACTAACACATCTGGCCAGCGGATAACCAGGGAAATAGATGCCGTCTGCGGCACAAAGGTGTTGAGAAGAAAAATCTCCCCCGCCACAATTGCTACGCCAAAAGCACACACAAGCGCGGTAATAACAAGAGGAATAACTTGGTTGGGGTAAAGTGGCTCACGGGGCGTCATACAGTTTCCCACTATACCAGCTTTACGCTCTATGAGTAGAGCCAGACATACAAAAAGAGTTCGTTTGCAACAAAAAAAGCAAGCATACCCTGCTTTTTTTAAAATTTAAGCGTATAATATGCCCATGGACAATATAGACCCTTCTTCAACAAAGACGTCGCATACCGAACTTCCGCATATTACACTCGTCGAAACAGCCAATACGGCATCGGGCCCGGTTGTTCTTGTTGGCCTTGGTCTTCATGCCAAACGGATTTATATTCACTTTTTAAAAAAGCGGCACTCATTACCAAAATTGATTATCGAATTAGAATCAAACGCCGCGGCAACACAAAGCTACTTAGACACGCATAACATAGCGGCCGAGCTTTTCTTAGTTCCGGATTCAGAAAGGGATAACACCGAATTATCCGTCGTTACGCGTGACGCCCTTAAAAAGGCCGTCGCCGACTACGGTATTCGTAAAGCGATTATTTCGACTGAACCCAAAAGTCATCTCGCCTACGCCAGTTTCTTTTTGGAGCAGGATATTGATGTTTTAATCGACAAACCCATCAGCGCGCCGGTCGGAGCTTCGTCGGACCGAGAAGCGGCCCACCGTATCTATGAGGATTATCAAAAGCTCTATCAGCTCGCCCAGAAAGCGCCGACCGCACAGTGCATCGTTCAAAGCCAGAGAAGGTACCATGCTGGTTACCTCAAAGTTCGAGAACTGGTCTCGTCTGTGATTCAGCAGTATGGCGTCCCGATGACTCATTTATATGTCTACCATAGCGATGGGTTGTGGAGCATGCCCAATGAGTACGGAGAACGAGAAAACCATCCGTACAAATACGGATACGGTAAGCTGATGCATAGCGGATACCACTTCGTAGACTTATTCTGTTGGTTAACCGAACTCAATAACAACCTACCCTTAAAGAAACCCAACGAGCTAGAGCTGTTCCATCAGATATGCGAACCAAATGATTGTCTTTTCCAGATCAATCAGCAGGACTATGCCAGGCTCTTTCCGGCCAATACACTCAACCCGTTTTTTGAGAAACACAACGAAACCGATTACCAAAACTTTGGCGAAGTCGACTCTTACACGCAGCTCCAACTCCGCCGTGATGGCAAAACCGTCCTCACCGGCGCGCTCCATTTGCTCCAAAACGGTTTCTCTCGGCGGTCGTGGCAAGCATTACCGCAGGACACCTATAAAAGCAACGGGCGGGTGCGCCACGAACAGATAACCCTTCATGTTGGCCCACTCATGAGTATTCAAATTCACAGCTACGAATCACACGAAGTCGCTGATCCCAACCGGATAACGCCATCAACCGAGGTGGGTGGACTCGACCATTTTGAGATTTTGGTATTTCGAAATGTCGCCATGATTGGCGGAGAACCATTCGAACGAATACTCGTAACGCAAGATAGCCGGGATAACGCCGATTATATTGGGCACAATGAAGAAGCACGGCAAAAATGCCTTGAAGATTTTATGAAATCAGAAAAAAGCAAAAAGCCTTCTGAATCAAGCATTGAACGACACAATGCCACCAACTGGCTCCTGTCGCAGATACACCGCGCGAGCTGTCAAAAACGCCAGGGCGAGACACCTGTCATTACGATCAGCCTACCTGAATTTTCGAATTAGTGAGGCCGAAACGTTCGGTGAGCAGTTAAAATATTATGGTAGGTGTGAGGGGTTAGCTCGTCTTCTTTGAGTTCGTCTATTTTAAACCACTGAACGGCCTCGGTGTCCTCGAGTGCCTGTGGCTCGCCGTCGACATGAAGAGCCGTATAAATAAGATAGAGCTTGGCTTCTCCGTCTTTTACCCGACACGAGCTCTCAATGTAGTGGTCTGGCTGGATGGTAATACCCATTTCTTCTTTCGCTTCACGTATAAGGGCTGATTCTACCGTGTTTGAGCCACTTTCTTCGACTTCAATTTTTCCACCAGGGATGCCCCAGAGACCAGGAAAAACATCCTCGTGTAAACTTCTTTTACCAAGGAGAACTTCGCCTTGGTTATTAAAAATAATGGCACTCACAACAACTTTAAATGTGTTAATCATAGTACTCCATAGGATATAAATACTGGGAGCGAGTCACCCCGCTCCCAGATCATAGCAGTTTCGCTCATTTTCGAGCAATGACGCACTTCGCCTCCTCCAGGCAGACGCGCCACACGCTCTCAATGCTTTGATCGGCATCCACGTGCCGAGTAACTCCCTGAAGCTCTTGCGGCAATCCGTCAAGGACCGCCTGGAAGAGACTGTATTTCTCCAGGATGAGTCCCGAACGGAAGCCGTATTTCGGGTCGTCGGGGTCGAGCCTCGCAAGCAGCGTATCTTGCTGCGCCACGAGGACGAGCATCCTGTCCGGCATCATGGTCTCCCACGTTACCGGCGTCCCGTGGTACTCTGTTCGATACAATCCTTCAAGGGATATGCTCCCCCGTTCGTCAGCCGCCAGCATCAACCGCGACAAAAGCGACCGATCGAGCAAGATAACTCCACATGGAGCATTGACTCGCTGCACCTGCTGCGGCATAAGGGAGTCTCGCCAGTGTAAGTACTCTTCGGCAAGGCGGTCAGCCGCTTCGTTCCAGCAGGCAAAGCGCTGCATGGACGTTACGGCATCAGCCAACCGGGATCGGAATCGCTGCCACCACTCATCGCATGGATCACCTTCACTTAACCCCTTCCCTTCACGTGAGCCGTCACCCCGGAGGATAACGGCTGGGAGTCCTCGATCTTGAAGAAATCGCTTCAGGAGATGAAGTTGAGTTCCTTTACCACTCCTGTTGAGTCCATCAATCGCAACCGTCAGAACCATCGGCCTGGCCCCCGTAAAGTAGAGAAGCAAGCTACTCACTGCAGTATACTATACTTTATTCTGATTGTAGAGATGGACGATGCCTGCAAAAATAGTCATATTTAAAATAACTCTGGACGTAACAACATGGTATAATCAGGCAAAGATAAGAGGATACTTTATGAAACAACCCAAAGTTTGGATCCCCCTCGCCCTGCTCCTCGTGCTCGTATGGTTTTTCCGACCATTTTTCCATGGCATCGTGATGTCGTTTATTGTAAGCCCGCTCCAGTTTGTACTTATTGTCCTGTTGGTTATCGGGGCCGTTACCGCGATCTCCCGACTCCGCGATACGGTAAAAGTTATTAAAGTCTCGAGTGATAACTATCGCTTTGAGGCGTCACCCGGCGCTAGACGCAGCCTGGGGCTCTATCTTGTCCTGTTCTTCCTCGTTCTGTTTGGGCTTTTTATTCAAAACGAAGTTCGTTCCTACCTTACGTCCCGTCAGATTACCTTTGAAGATCGTGAGACGCTTCCGACCGTTGACCCTATTCGCCTGATGCCGAAAAGTGTTGCAGCCCGGTATGGGCAAGATAGCTTCCAAAACCCCCAGGAGCACCTCGGCGATTCGCAAATCGTTCTTATGAACGGCAAACTCCAACGAGTTTTTCCCCGCTTGCCCGAAGGAGGACTGCTTTACTTCTTTAAAAAAATGAGCGGATTTGCCACGGTTGAAGTTGATACGCTCGATCGAAAGGTGAGCCTCGAAGACCAAGAATTTGCACTATCTGAGGGAGTTGGCATCTTCGACAACCTTCACTACCGGCTACCTCTCAAGCGCTACTTTGTTAATTACACCAATGAACCAATTTACCTCAAGGACGATTCCGGGAAGTGGGTTACTGTGGTGCCGTACATTACCTATAAAGGATTTCCTTTCACCGTCCCGCAATGGGGAGGTGTGATGGTAGTTCACGCGGACGGCTCGATGCAAGACTATACGCCCCAAGAAGCCCAGGCACTATCGTACCTCAAAGGCAATCGTATTCACCCCAAAGAGTTAGCCGTCTACTATGCCAATAGTTACGCTTACAAAGGTGGGATTCTCAACAAGTGGTTCTTGCACAAAAACGAAACGCAAGTCGTTTCCTTGCCTGGGGACGAAGCCGTCATCCATACTGCTACAAACGACGGGTTCAAACAAATAATTGTGGCCGAACCGTATGGTTCCTCATATGGCATTTATAAAATTTTCCTCATCGATGCCACAACCGGGAAACGGGAAGTCATAAGCTTCTCGCAAAATAGCCAACTCACCGGACCCGTTGCAGCCGCCGACTACATCAAAAAAGAATTCCCCACGTTTGACTGGACAGCCTTTAGCTTAGCTGAACCACGTCCTCTGGTTACAAATAACAAACTCTATTGGCTCCTCTCGATCATCCCGAACGACTCTGCGGGCATTGCGAACACCGTATTACTCGACACAACAACGAATAACGTTACGACCGTGAAAACAGAGGCCGAACTCAAAGCTTTTCTCGCCGGAAAAGAACTTCCGTCAACCGACCAGCCAGCTCCCGTGGATACGCAGCAAGCCATCAAACAAAAAATTGAAGCAATTGAGAACCAGCTCAAAGAGCTCAAAGCACTCGTGCAGTAAAAGAAAGGATGCATATGAATGACTTAACAGCTCATGTCAGCACCGAAATTAACGCTCCAATCGAGAAAGTATGGGACGCGCTTACCAAACCAGAACTCGTCAAACAGTACTTCTTTGGAGTTGATCTTGTCACCGACTGGGTTGAAGGCAGCGACATTATCTATAAAGGCGAGTGGGAAGGGGTCCCATTTGAAGAAAAAGGAACCGTCTTAAAAGTCGACAAGCCAACACAACTTGTAAGCAACTACTGGTCACCATCGTATGGACTACCCGACACCATCGAGAACCGGCAAGTTATTACCTATGACTTAGAAGAGAACGATGGGAAAACCACTGTATCCATTTCTCAAGAAGGCAGTAAGACCAAGGAAGCCAAAGAACATTCCGAAGCCAACTGGAAACTCGTCCTGGATGGGATGAAAGAGTTACTCGAAAAATAACACTAAATTAGCAGACGAGGAGTCCTATGAATGAACTAACTGGTCAATGTATGTGCGGTGCCGTTACGTTTAAAGTAACGGGTGAAGGCACGGGTATTGTAAGCTGTCACTGCAAAGAGTGCCAGCAACTCCACGGTAACTACAACCCCATGTGGGTTGTTAATAAAGAAGATTTTACCGTTCGTGGTGAGGATAGCTTAGAGTGGTATAACTCCTCCGAAGAAAAGTCCCGTGGTTTTTGTAAAAAGTGTGGCGCTGCCATGTTTATGCGCCAAGAAACCGGGCCAAAAATGTTAATCTCAGTCGGTTGCATTGATGACACCGTAGGCATGGAAAATATCAAAAATGTCTTTACCCAAGATGCAGGCACATACTACGTCATGTCCGAAGAAAGCTAACATGGATAGTATTTCTTTATTGCCCTCTCCACTCAACACGATTGTTATCGAAAACAAACGCGGCGAATATAAAGATTTTGGCCTGGACGCCAATGACCCTTACCCGCTTAAGGGAGTTACCTATCCCGTTGACTACGGGTACATCCCGGGCTACATGGGCGAGGACGACGCCGAACTAGATTTCTTTGTTGGCTCAGATAGAGAAGGGCTATCAGGATCAATTACGGTGTCCCGTGGCAAAGGAAATCCCGATGAACATAAATTCTACATCGCTCTCACTCCCGAAGAAAGAGAAGCTATCTTAAAAGAATTTGCACCCGTTCTGCTGCAACACACTCCTATCGAGAGTAAAGAGCAGCTAACTGAGGCCATTAGCGACTTTAAAACTACAAACGCATAACCTACAAGCAACTAAGACGCATCGAGAAATTCACCGGTAGACCGCTGCCGGTTTTTCTTTTGTAGAAACTGCTACATGCTGGTTGCCAAGTTGGCCGGGAAGCCGTAATGTAGATGTATATGAGACTCAACACTATTGCATTCTTTGGGTGTGCCGATGGACACCCGGGTCAGGATCACTTTGATGCCGCCCGAGCCGTTGCGACTGAAATCGCAAAATCTGGCCGGACGGTTTTAAACGGCGGAGGACCAGGCGTTATGCTTGCCGCCACTGTCGGCGCTAAAGAAGGCCACGGCAAGACACAAGTCGTGTACTACAAGCCCGAGATGGCCACTATGTTCGAAGGCCAAGCTGCCGTCAACCACGCCGACATCGCTTTTGAAGAATCAAACTATGTCGAGAGAACAAAAAAACTCCTCGAACTTGGGGATGCCTATATTATCTTTAACGGTGGCACGGGTACCATTTCTGAATTCGCCATGGCGTGGGGCGTAGCTCGGCTTTATTTTGGCCATCACAAACCCCTCATCCTCTACGGCGACTTTTGGCACGACATTATGAACACCTTTAAACACACAATGTTAGTTCGCCCCGAAGAATACCAAGTTTTTAAGATCGTAAATACACCAGAACAAGCCATGGAACACATCCATCATTACGAACACGTTGTTGCAGCTCAACACCACGATAAAGAAAAGTGTGTTGGAAAAGAGTGCTACTTGTTCTTGTCGTAAAATAAATTCTTCCCTACGGCATACCCATGCAGATGAGCGACTCTCCCTTACGCACGGTAGCAGGAATTATCCTTGGGTTACTTCTGATTGTTGGTGCGAGTCTCCTTATAATCCGTCAGTCAACACATCCTATCCCCCTGCCCTCAAGCAGCCCCAGTACCAGCCCAAAAATTAGTACGTTTTCGGGAACACTCGCCTGTCTGCCTCATAAAGACACAAAAGGACCACAAACGCTTGAATGTGCGTATGGTCTTAAAATGGCTGATGCCTATTACGCCATCGACACCACTTTCTTTCCGGTTAACATTGCTTCCATTCCGATCGGCGAAAAAGTTATAATTACAGGAGACCTCACTCCTATTGAATCAATGCCCAATGCAAGCCTAGAAAAATATGACATTCAAGGCACTATTCGCCTTTCGGATATTGAACGGATAAAATAGTCATGGCGCTCCAACGACCTCGCTATCCTCTTCCCGATGATATTCAGCAGAGACTAACAGACCAAGGATTGATGGATAAATATCGAGAACGGCCCGAGTACCAGCAAAATGACTACATTGGATGGATAACCCGCGCGAAACAAGACAGCACTCGCGAAAAACGCCTCAATCAAATGATTGAAGAGCTAAGGGGCGGCACTGAATATATGAAAATGAAATGGCACCCAAAGCACAAGTAGGGTGCTATTTTAAAGCCTTCCGATACGAAAGAAGAGTCAGGGTAACCATAATCACACACGTTGCAACAGCAACCATCAGCCCCTGATTAATGGCCGCATCGCTCCATGAGCCGAGCATGAGCGAGCGCGTGGCTTCGAGAATATATGTTACCGGGTTAAGTTTAACAGCCATGGCAAAACCACGAGGCAAAAGCTCAATCGGCATCTGGGAGGTCGTTAGGTATTGAAACGGGAAAACCAGAATAAAGAGAGACTGCACCATACGAGGATTTTGAGTTCGAAGGGCGGCAATTAACCCAATACACGACCATCCCATTGCAAAGATCATCAGGATGAGAAACATTACAACAACACCCCAAAAGCCTGTTGCGATTTTTACACCGAGTAGAAGAACAAGAATCAGCACCACGCTCCCTTGGATTAGTGCCAGCACGGCTGCTTCGCTGAGACGGGCCAAAATAATCGCCAAACGATTCACAGGCATAATTGTTAACTTTTTAAAGTAACCAGACGCGATGTCCAGCACGAGCTCAATACCAATATTACTCGTCGCAAAAAAAACAGAGGTAAAAATAGCGGTTGGCGCAATGAAGTTTAAGTAGGAATCAGTCGGAAACCCAGGTAATTTGGAAACCGCCTGGAAAGAAACCGCATTGGTTGCAAAAAAGAAAATCGGAATAAAGAAGTTGGGAACAAACGCCAGCAACGGTCGCCAAATTTGCTTAATATTACGAATCGAAAGATAAAACCAGTCAGCAAAAAATGTGTTCATGATTCCTACTTTGGTAACGCCCGCGAAAACGGGTCTTGAGCGTGTTGGTTAATCTCATCAGCGCCGAGGGAGTGGCCAGTGACTTTTAAGAAGACTTCCTCAATGGAGTCTGCTTTATGCTCCTTCATGAGCTCTTTGGGGGTCCCCTCTGTCACCATCTTGCCTTGGTCCACAATCGCAATGCGATCGCAGAGCTGCTCGGCTTCTTCCATGAAGTGGGTCGTGAGCAGAATGGTCATCCCTTTTTTATTGAGTTCTTTAAGGTGTTTCCAAATCAGTTGTCGGGCATGTGGGTCTAAGCCCACGGTTGGCTCGTCGAGAAAAAGAACTTTCGGCTCGTGGATAAGGGAAAGCGCTAAATCGAAACGGCGTTTCATCCCTCCCGAATAGGTCGAGGTGTACTTGTCGGCCACAGGGAGTAGTTCCACCATTTCTAAGAGATCATTAATTTTCTTGTCCATATTTTCGGTTGGCAGATGATAAAGCCGGGCGTGCAACTGCATCATTTCGCGCGCCGTTGCGGTTTCATCAAGACCAATTTCTTGCATCGCAAATCCAACCCGCTTGTACACTTCATCCGGCTGATGCTGCACATCGAAGCCCGCGATCTTCACCACGCCGCTTGTAGGCTTAATCAGATTGACGAGCATATTAATGGTCGTTGACTTACCGGCCCCGTTTGGCCCGAGAAAACCAAAAAACTCACCGGGGGTAACGGTAAAACTAATCCCATCGACCGCATTTTTTTCGCTATTTGGATAGCGCTTCACAAGATCTTGAACTTCAATGGCGTATTTCATTATTTTGAGTATACCAGATTATGTTGACTTGGCTAAAAAACGCCCTGCTTCAGAGAGCAGGGCGAGCATCACACAGATTTCCTAGACCGTCACGGCTTTCTTTCTCTTCCAGAGAATAAAGATCGCACCAGCCGCTCCCGCAAGCAAGACGACTGTTAGCACCACAATCAGCGACGAGCTACCTTTTTTAGCTGATTCAGTCGTAGTAGCCAGTGTCGTCATCGTATCGTTGGCACTATCGGCGCTTGCCACGGGAGTCATTTTCCCTGTTGCAAACAATAATGCATTCCCCTCGGCTGCCATATCACGGCGAGAATAAACTACTTTGGTGCCATCTTTTGAGACAAATGCAAACTGACCTTGTGACGCGGCAGATTTCTCTCCCGAGGGGGTAATCCCTCCAACTCGGTTGCCGTTTAAATCATAGAAGTCGATATTCACGTCGCCGATCATAATGTACTTGCCATCAGCCGAGAATTTACCTTCATGCGAGAAACGATCTAAACGCCACAGCTTTTTCCCTGTCGCGGCTTCGTAAAGCGTCGAAGCACCCGACCCACCTCCACCGGCGAAGACATACTTCCCGTCAGGCGAGAAATCGAGGATTGAGGCGTTGCCCTGTTGGTCAAACTGCCAAAGCTGCTTGCCTGTTTGGGTATCTATAACCGTGACTTCGCCGACTTTGGAAGCAGAGCCCAGATATTTGCCATCAGCGGAAAGTTTAAAGCCGTTGGTGAATGGCCATGAACCGATATCAGCTTTCCATACAATCGAGCCGTCGGAGACTTTTAGTTTATAGGCGTTTCCATCACCCGAACCAGCATAGACATATTCGTCAGTTTTATCGAACACAATCCCACGGACTTGCCCTTTAAGATCGGTAGACCAAGCAACTTTCCCAGTTAAGAGATCTGCGACAAAGATATTACCGCCCCCATGTCCAACGCCAAGATATTTGTTCGTACTCGAGATAGCGACTTCTTTACTGTCGATCCCACCGCCTTCGGCTGCATTATTCACCTTAACGCCACCTGCAAACTCTTTACCGGTCTTCGTCCACAGAGCTTTGCCGGTGGCAGCATCGATCACGCCGAGTGTCTTGGTACTGTTAGACGTTGTAAAAGCAGCATACTTGGCATCTTTCGAGAGGTCGACACCCCATCCTTCCCAGCCCATGTCATAGGCCCATTTCTTTTCGCCATCAATGGTATACAGTTCGAGCTTGGGTTTACTCTTGAGGTTAGGGTCAGCCCAGTTTTCCATGCCTTGAACAACAAGCACGTACTGCTCGGCATCATCCACGTCTCCCTTCCAGTAGCCGATGTTACTGGTAACCGTTTTACTGACTGTATACTCAGATTCCAAAGAAGCTGGCTTCAGGGTGATCGTGTAATCTGTTTTGCCTGGCTCAACAAAGGCGTACCCGGCCGAAGCAGCGGAGGAAGCTGCATGGGCAGTCTCAATAAAGTTCATGGCTCCCGGCTGGTTTGAAACTGGCTGATTTGGCGCTGGCTGCGTTCCACTTGGCGGATTACATGGAGCTGGCGGAGGCGCACATTGAGCGCCAGGATTTCCTGGTTGAGCTTGTCCAGCTCCCCCACCGACACCACCAACACCGGCTGGAGCAGTTCCGGTTTGTCCTCCGTTCGTTGCTTTTATTTGCCAGTCGGAACGCTCGGGCATATTCTTAAAGGTAAAACTACCATCAGTGCCCGAGGTTGTCGATTTGGTAAAATTACCGGTTGTGAGGGAGACCGTTGCGCCCGATACCGGTTTACTCTTTGTATCAACGACTTTCCCCGTAAAAGTCGTTGGCCCTATCACATCTGCATCTTTAATAACCGAATATTTGTACGTCACGGATTCACTACGCTTTTGCCCACTCTCTTCAAAATTCCAAAGCACCGTGCGCGTATGATTGCCAACTTCGTTCTTATCGATTTTACCCCAATTTTCATCGAGGAAGGTCTGAACATTCAATGTCTCGCCGGCATTAAAATAGAGCATCTGAGGTTGTGGCCACCCCACAATTTCTTGATCCGTATCTTTCACCCGGATACTAAAACTAACCGTATGGGCTTTACTGTCCGTGTTTTTAATGGTGAATTTATGTTTTAAAAATCGGTCTAGAGGTAATGTGGCCGTAGGCTCACCAAAGTTTATTTCTAAAAACGATAGGTTGGCGGCCTGAACCGACAAAAGGTTAAGGGGAATTGCCAAGGCTATCCCAGCAAGTAGAGCAAAAAATCGTCGCATGTCCCTCCTCTTTCTATAAAAA
>DASWYB010000020.1:0-3457 GCA_036405195.1 Patescibacteria group bacterium | reverse complement strand
AACCTCAGCTACAAATGCCGCTAGCACGAAGCCCATCGCGAGATCTGCCATCATAGGATGCTGCTGCGCGACATGATTGTTGATCATGAGGACGATCAGCATCGGGAGGAGGAGAATGGTTACGGGTAGAGTCGCTTTGATCCCCTTTTCGTAGTCTTCGCTGAACATAGTTTTCTGCCGGACCTCGGTTCCGGACTTGTTGTCTTCCGAGGGGAGCAGCCCCGACTTCTGTCAGGGCTACCACCTCTCAGGGTGGTTAGACATTCTCCTTTCGAAGGTCGATGACGACGAGGACGCCATAACCATGACTGTCTTCGTCGATCTCCCAGTAGTTTGCCAGAGCGGTGGAATGCCAGCACTGACATCCGTTGGCTTTGGCAGCACTTTGGAAGGTTTTGAGTGCCGGGTTGCGATTCTGGGCCAAGTAATCCTCAATCGAGGTTACTTCACCCGACTTAAGAAGCTTTGCGTATCCAGCGCAGGTTACTCCCGCGGCAATCATGTTTATTCCGTTTCTATTCGCCCAGCGAACAACTTCGGTAAGAAGTGTCCGAGCGTATCCTTTGCCACGGAACTCTTCGCCCGTTCGAGCGGCGAGGTTGGTTACCCAGGCCGAAGTGCTTTCCCGGTTAACGGGCAGGTCTCGCATCCTTTCGAACGAAGTGATGTCTTCGAGTACGATGTTTTTCGGACTCAGGGTTACCTGGGCGACATCTGTACCGTTGTCCGAAAGAATGAAAACGCCTTCCGGAAAAGCGTTGAGTCGTTGTTGCAGGTCAGAGGTGCTGGCTTGTTCGTGCTCGGGCCAGCTCGCCTTCTCGAAGGAAGTCAGTCTGTCTAGGCTTGGTTCTTGCGTAATCATCATGTCTCCTAACGTTCTCTCAAATTATTGATCCTTCCGAGAAGATTTGGCCCGTCGAGTGACAGGCCAACCACCCCTCGGGGAGGTTACTTTGTTTGGAGTACTTTGTGTTGGGCGTATAGGTGTCGGAGGTACTCCATATTGATTCCCATTTGTTTGCGAACTTCGTTGATCTTTTGGTTGTGCATCTCCTCCAGTGGAACGAGGTGGATGTTTTTGAGCCCCATCTCCTCTGCCGTCTTAACGCCCAGCCAATAAGCGTCTACGGCTTCCTGGGTGAAAACGAATGGCTGGGGAGTCTTATGGGTGACCCACCAGATATAGAAGCTGAAATGCCACTGCTGCGCTTTCTCGTCTGCTCCCATGCTCAGGCCAAGAACGAATGCTTCGGCGTTGATGTGTGTACCCTGTTCTAGGAGTACATGCAGCGGATCGTGGCGGGCGAGGGTCGATCCTCCCGGAATCTCCAGCATCCGGTAGAACCAGTGTTCGGGATTCTCGACCATGCGTACTTCTTCTGGGATGTCTTCTTGTTGATCGGGCTGAACCATTGTAGAGAGAACCTCTCCGATGGTTTCGTTGCTAAGGTCGTTGCCAGGGTGCCAAGTGAACATTTCTTATTCTCCGTAATGCAGGTTGATAACCAGGTCGTCAGTCACAAGCTGCCGTACTTATGACTGTCGAACTGATGAAGTTGTTAAGGGGCTTTTGGTTGCTTGCTTAGCGTAACGAGACACATTGTAACCCAAAAAGTCTATTTTGTCGATTGTTTGCGACTAATACGAGTATGCCTTTAAAGCTTGAAAATAGGTGAATATGGTTATAAAATGATAAAAACGTCGTATATTAGTGACGAAAAGGAGTGTATGGACTTAGTTCAATCGCTGCAGGAAATTGGCCTACAAGAGCGTGAGATTAAAATCTACCTAGCGTTATTGGAGCTTGGGGAGTCAACTGTTTTACCGCTTTCTAAACAGTCAGGAATAAAACGGACCTATTGCTATGATATTTTGCCCCTGTTACAGGAAAAGGGGTTGGTTAGTTTTATCGAACGAAATGGCCGGAGGCATTACTCTGCTGAAGACCCGGCTAAAATAGAGCAATTACTCAAGGGACGGCTCGAACGTTTTATAGGTATTTTGCCCGATTTGCGTTCGATATACGGTCAGTCGCCGAATAAGCCTCGTGTCCGGTACTACGAAGGTGATGATGTAGGTAAAGAGATAGTAGATGAATTAGCTCGATCCAAGTCGTTTGACGCTATCAGCTCTCCAGATCACCTCAATAAATACATTGGAAAGTCGCTTCTAGAGGAATTGGCGGTTCAAATGGTAAAACGGGGAACGGTTTCTCGAGAATTGTATACCCGCGGTGCTTTACCTGTGACCTGGCCTAAACTATACAAAAAACCACTGCAGGAAGTGCGTTACTTGCCTGAGGGTGTGACCATGCAAAACGATATCCTTATTTACGGTAAAAAATTAGTTCTTATTTCGTACGAGCAACAGGTTCACGGGCTTGTTATAGAGGGGTCCGCTATCGTGGATGCGCATAAACAGCTCTTTGAGCTTCTCTGGAAATCTACGCCAACACTGGGTTAGGGTTGGGCGATATCCCAGAGTAATTCGAATCTTTGCTTCTCGAGTGCGGCGAGAGAGGGACTTTCTATCACCGTGCCAAAAGGTGAGGCCTCGGAATGGGCAATATAGGTGATGATATCGCTAAAAACGTTAATTTCGGTATGCGGATCAAACTTTTCTTGGGGTAAGTAACGGGTTTTGCGTAATTCTTTTTCGTTTAGCTCCTCTACGGCTCGATTTTCTGGGGTATCAGGGAGGATTGCGCGCACTTTTATCCCTTTTTGAACCCGTCGTTTCAGGTAGTCGGTAATGTACTCTTGATATGAGGTTTTCACTGCTGCGGTACCGTAAATGAGGATTTCGCTGCCTTTTGGCAAGCTCAGGGACTCTTCGTAGGCTTCTGCTACGCCATTTGTGCCTTCGTAGAGGCGTACGGTTGGCTTTTGGGGCGATTTACTGGCAAGGGCGTCTAATTGAGCTATCGACTTAACGAAGCGCTCCTGACGCCGCTCTACGGCTCGTAGGAGCTGTTTTGGGCTATCTACAGAGTAGATCGTGCGCTTGCCATCGTTGGTGCTGGCAGCATAGCCACGCCAGATGAGTTCGTCTAGAAGAACATAACAGGTTGGGCGCTTAATGCCCGACTTTTTTGAGATTTGCCAAATTGAACTAGGGCCTAATTCAAGAGCCGCAAGATAAACAAAGGCTTCGTTTTTACTGAATCCGATGCCTCGCAATGCAGTGATTAAATCGTCATTTTGTGTAGTCATAATTATTGACACCATTATACAAAATGTACCAAATATTTCAATATTTATACCTTATATATAATAAATAAATTAGCTTTACTCTATGGTCATAATACTTGACAAAATAGACTTTTTGGGTTACAATGTGTCTCGTCACGATGAAGGAGCGAAAGAGATCCTAGTCGAGCGGGTCTAGAACTACTTAAAGAGATTCGCACAATAGGCAAGAAAATTAACAAGTAAATCCAGCTCAGTGCCCATCTCCT
>DASWYB010000019.1:0-4817 GCA_036405195.1 Patescibacteria group bacterium | reverse complement strand
TCGTCGCCATTGTCCCAACAGCGACGCCAACGGTAAAACCAACAGCGATTGCAACTCCTTCGTCAAAGGTTAGTATTCAGCAGTCAACCGTCGCCTTTAACAAAACAAGTGCGGTTGCCGACGGTGTCGAAACCATTACAGCCAGCGTAACGCTCCGTACCGAAAGCGGTGAAGTCATTAAAGATATTGTTCCAAGCATTGATGGACTTCGCACTACCGGTGACACCTCAAGTCCATTTGCTCTCACCGAGGGTGGAGAGACATGGGAATCACATATCTCATCTACGGTACCTGGCCTTATAACCACAACCATTACCGCTGACACCGTGACATTAGCGACCCAGGATCTTACGTTCATCGAACCTGTAGCACCTGCTGACACAACAACAGATACGAATACCGGTATGTCGTTTACTACCATGCTCTTGATTGGATTCTTGCTTCTAATCCTCTTACTCCTCCTTCTCATCTTTATCTGGCGCCGCTTACGCAAACACGATGACGAAGAACAAGAAGGCGAGTACACCGACGAGGCCGCCTACACCGATGACCAGACAGCCGTACAGGAAGATCCTAACGCCTATCCTGTAGATCCTGCAACGCAAGGCAATACAGTGCCTCCTGTCATTGTGGCGCCTGTAGATCAACAAGAACAACAACCACCGGCATCTGGGCAACCTCCAGCCGCTCCCCAGACTCCGCAGCAATAGAGATAACTCAAGATCCCCGAGACATCTCGGGGATCTTGATTCAAAGCGGTAATTATTATAGAATATGTAGGTATATTAGAAATATGGCTCGTTCGTCTATCGGCTAGGACGCCGCCCTTTCACGGCGGAAAGAGGGGTTCGACTCCCCTACGAGCTACCAAGCAAGAGACCACCTGAAAAGGTGGTTTTTTGGTCTACTTTTAATACTTAGTAACTTATCGTTGGATTGACAAAACAGGCTACTCGTGGTATATATGTAATATTATTGCAGCTTAACTTGGTAATAATCTGACGCTCTAAGGAACGGAAGTGAAACGGCAGTTCTGGACGGACTTGCTGTTCGCGGTGCAGATACTGTGTACTCTCGCTTTCGGGGGTGCTCAGTTTGTACGGTTATTAGCCACGGCTCAGGGAGTAAGTACTTCCTGGTACGTATTCTGGGAAGCGTTCATCCTGATGAACTTTTCCTTGGCAGTTTCCGCACACCGCACACAGCCATCTCGGGTAACCGCTCAAACGCTTGTAAGCTACCTATGCTGGATGGTGATGATTACTGCTGATATCGCTGTAATGGCGTGGAAGCAGACGGGGGAGTGGAGTCTCATCGACACCATGACCTCAACCATTGCTACCCTTGGCATAGTTGGCACACTCGTATGGGCCAGAACACGTAACATAGGGATAAGCGACCCGATGGCAAAAGGGTGGCTCGCGCTGTTCTTTAAGGCAGTTCCACAACTTATGCTGGCATGGAATATTGCTCAGCGAGGTGGAGCAGGCCTAACGCTCATTGCGATCATTACTGGCCATGTAACGATTCTCACCCGCCTTGGACAGCTGTATGCGTCCATCAAAGAGGCTGGGTGGGATCGGAACCGAACAGGGTCGGCTTTCAGCGAAGCTGGAAACGAAGTTAGCTGGGTGGTTGTCACGATCGCCTGGCTCGTCGCACATACCCGCCAGCTCGGCGGATGAGGAGCTCAAAGTGAAAAGACTCATAAGGGCCTTGTTGCCAATTCTCGCCTCCTGTGGCATTGTGTGTGGGTTGATTTATGCCACGGGGGAACACAACTCTACCTACAAGTGGCATCGGACCACATGGGCAGGCGAGGAGGCCGCAGGCCGCCTGAACCGGGACGGAACGTATACCTTCTACACTAAGGGATTGCAGATGATCACGTTCCCGGCCGGAGAAGCCAGAGTCCTCCATTAGACCCCTGGTCGCAGCAAATACACCCGCCCGTTAGCTGCTTTGGTAGCTGACGCGGCGGGTTTCGTTTTATATAAAAAGAAAAGCCGCCCGCAGGCGGCAATTCGGAGAAAAAGTTAAAAGGATGCCCGCTGTTACCTACTTTGCTGATCTATAAACTCTTGGAAGCCAGGAGTAAGACGGTAGCAAATAGCATCCCCAATTTCGAACTTCTCTGGCTCCAATTCGTATTCAGTAAGCATACGGCGTAACCGTAACTGCTCTCTTTCTTCCTGCGTGGGAACCCAGTCTAAACGTTCTTGAAGCAATTCGGCCGGAACGTCCGAGAGATGCGTCAGTAGCAGAGAGGGAATTGGCTCGATATGTGCCAACCTAGTGCGTTGTTCATCTATAAAGGTAACCTCTTCTAAATACTCCTGAACTTCTAAGCTCATCGAGGCACGCTTGCATATCTAGCACCCTTTCTGGAGGTAGTTGCGCCATCCCTTCTAGCTCGCTCAGCTCTAGTGCATGACCACCCCCTGTTGCAATAAACTGGGCTACTATTCGAGCTTGCTCAGACAGGCTTCGCCAGGTCTCTTCGGCCGTAGAACGTGAGTAACGAGACACGATGTGATAACCTCCCCAACTGAAAATACAACATGTGTGTAAGCTATGAAGCTATCTTATTCGTAACGAAAAACTTTACTGCGTAATAGAGCAAAAACTCTAATAAGCCAGAGGGAACATACGCATTGTGCCATAGTCCAGATTTATCGAACCCACGTGTTATCTTATATCTTGAATTCTTACACCATCGGGAATATACTTATACAAATGGACTACACAAAACTTCCAACATTTGAAACAGCCCAAGACTACCTTAGTTTTCAAAATCAACTCAATGCGCGAATGTTTGAGGACGGGTTTCACTTACTAAATCAAACCGAATGCATTCCTGTTTTAGCCTCTTCGGTTATTTTAGATAAAGCCGCAACAACAGACTTAATACATTCTTCAAAGGTTATTATTGGAGCTTTGCAAAAGGTTGCAAAAGAATATTTAAAAAGTACCGATTTACAAAACTATGTAAAAATTGATCCTCTTGAGCTTCATCTTTTAACGAGTACTGAGCAACCGTATGGATTTGGTGTCACGCGTCTGGATAGTTTTCTGACTGATGATGGATATAAATTTGTTGAAATTAATACTGACTATCCCGACGGCCTTACACTTTTTACACAGTTTGTAAAAACGTTTGATGCATTTATGGAACCCTATGATTCCGCTTACCTAAAAAGTGATGTCAATAACTTAGAGTTGCTTTACTCAAACTTAATAACCCTTTACCAAAAGAACGGTGGTACACATCATAATCCCACCATTGCATGCGTTGGGCCACTTGACCGTTTATGGGCAACGGAATATAACGCTCATGTTGAGTTTTTGCGATCAAAGGGACACAAGGTCTTTCATGTTGAACCCACTGAACTTGTGTTTGAGGATGGCGAACTTCGATATCAAAACCACAAAATAGATATTGTCCGTCGTCTCTGTGAAACAAGATACTTTACCAAACAGCCAGAAGCTTGCAGAGCAATCTTTGAAGCGTACAAACAAAAAACCGCTGTATTTATGAATAGCTTTCACGATCGTTTACTGGGAGTAAAAGGTTTATTCGCCGTCTTAACGAACTCTCGTTATGCTCATCTCTTTACAAGTGAAGAAAAAGAAGTGATTAAACGCACTATCCCCGTAACAAAAGTTGTGAGCACTATCGATCTTCATCCAGATGAAATAACAAATATTTGTCAGAACAAAGATAATTATGTCCTTAAACCAAGTGATTTATCCGAAGGTGAAAAAATATTTGTTGGCTGTGAAACTGATCAACATATTTGGGATGAGGCACTTTCCTCTGCTTTAGACCAAAGTGATGGACGTTGGATTATTCAAGAACTTATTCGCATCCCGAAACGTGAGTCCTTAATAGTTGAAAATGGAGAACTTAAGACAGAATCACTCTACTTTGACGTCTGTCTTCACTTCTTTATGGATAAAAATGGCGATATTGCAACAGGCACTCCATTTAGTCGAAGCTCTCGAAGTATGATTCTCAATGTCACTAAAGGTGGCGGAGCTAACGAAGTCAAACTAACTTACTCATAATTCATATAAAATATTGTTTTTAGTATAGTACATGTATGGAAATAAAAATAACAAATGCTATATCACTTAAAGTTTTAACTGAATGGCCACTTTCTAAAGTGGAACTGGTTTCAATAGGGGGAAAAACTTATATCTTAAAAACGGTTCACTCCGATTTCACCAATGAAGCACAACGGCAACAGCTTCTTAGTAACTTGCTTACGCACCCTCTCACGGTTCCTCAAGTATTTGATGTCCTACGTACTGATACTGAAACCAAAATTCTTATGGAATACATTGAAGGGACGGAACCTTCTGGAGATGATGCACTACATGTTATCGGCCTTTTCATGACCAGACACAGAATACCCATTCGGATTATTTCCCATCGTATAACTACGAGCATTTTTTGAGTGATTACGAAAAAGTAAAAGAGCTAATCCCTGAAGCTTGTGTGAGCGACTTTAAAGATGTCTTCAATACTGAGACTTCGATTGTGCATGGGGATTGGAAACATTCTCAGCTGATGAAAGTTAACGACACATACTGTATTTTCGATTTTGGTCGATCATTCTATGGACCGTCTCTTTTAGATTATGGTTACTATTTCAAAGATGAAGCAGGCGCCGGATTGGAGCACTTCGGGACGAATAAACACCTCTTTCTAAAAGCAAAGCTCGTTACTCTTATTATGCAGTTAGAATGGTTTGTCCGTTGCCGGGATAACTATATCTCATATGATTACAACAAAGAGATCTCCGAGACTCAAT
>DASWYB010000018.1:0-4792 GCA_036405195.1 Patescibacteria group bacterium | reverse complement strand
GGTTATACGGCGCATCATCTCCCTGCAAGACCGTTGCGAAAGGATATTTAAGCTCCCTTCCCAAAGTATTTCCCGGTCAATAATGGCGACTTTTTCATGGATATAACCGCTAAGGTAATAAATGGTTGCACCCGTCTCTTCATACTGGCCGAGGATCTCTGTGATTTCGCTACGTTGACCTGGCGCATACTCACGAAGCGGACGGGTAAAGATGAAGACATTGATATTGGTGTCTTTAAGTTTGTCCAAGAGGCGAAGAAACGTATCGGTACGGTGCTTAGAGACAAACGGGCTATAAATAATAATCTCTTCTTTTGCCTTTAACATGTCATTGGCTAAGGCGGAGTAGAAGGAAGTTTGATTATAGAGTTTACTTGTGACTGTATTCTTTTGGTGACTATTAGCTAGCATATTGCTCCTTAGACCATTTTACCTTAATTGATCTGTAATTCTGAGTAGCGAATTGGTATAATGTCGGTATATGGATAGCAAAGAAGATCAACTCGCTCGTAAGAAACTTGGCAAAATCTTGAAAGAAGCTCGTGAAAAGGCTGGTCTGACACAAGCTGAAGTTGCCGCCAAGGCTAAAGTGAACGCAAATTATTATGCGATTGTTGAACGTGGAGAAGGAACCTACTCCTTCGCTAATCTGCAAAGAATAATGAAAGTTCTTCATATCAAATCCTTAGACCTATAAGAATCAGACCGACCCTTGTCGCTCTGTTGTTTCCCGTATATTTGCCTTAATTTAGGCGCCCACTCTATTACGTAGTCAAAGAAGGTGTTCCAAGTTTTTTGGTCTAGGTCCACCAAGTTTTCACGCCGGAAACGGCAGTTGACAGCTCCAGTTAACGAATGTACCACCAGCTTATTGTCTGGTGGTACATTTGTGTTTTTGGAACCACGAACCTGAATATGATCCGGTATTCTGAGTCCGAAGATTGCTAGGCCCTTACTTTAACAGCGTTACTACCACTTGGGCAATCGCTGCTATTGCTAATACGCCGGTAAGCCAATTAAGTGCTGCTGAGAGCTTTGTCGATGAATTATTCGCGTTTTCTAGGTTTCTATTCAGCGATGATAGGGTGGTCTCGATATGCCCAATAGTTGCAAATAATCCAGTGGGTTCTTTCTTCTCTGAATGATACCAAGTCATGACTTTTAGGTATTCGACAAGCTTATCTTTAATATCATCATCCATGATGCTCCTTTATTGTTATTTCTGCTTTTACTGGCGCTGTGAGACAGGACAAGAATCAAGTGAAAGAAGATTATCCGTGTATATTCCGTCTGTTACAGTTTGAAGAAACTCTGTCCCATATTGGTTTGTGCGGACTTCACAATATGCTCGAATTCCTTGTCTATTTGTTACGTATGCCTGTCCCCCTCCCTTAAGGAATTCGACCATCTTTACACGTTTGGTTATATCGCTCTTGCCTGTTTTTTCATTCACCCATCCGTATTCCTCTATTGCCTCATGGGAATTTGCGAGGTTACCACTGGGTTTAGTTACACATACTATACGTACTGACATGATTATACCTTTTCCTTGGTGCTTGATTTTAAAACTAGGTCATGAGATGAATATCAAAAGCGGAGGGGCACCAATTTCCTTACCGTTGATTTCCACCTCAGAGGCGGAAAGTATTACCAAGGACCATGTCTGCGCCACAGGCATGGTTTCTTGTTTTAGTACTGCTTATACAAATGTCCTCCTTTTGTATAACTAATAAAAAAAACGACGGGCGGGAACGGTCACGTCGTTTGTTCTGTGGTACTGAAATAATATCTTCGACGCGATACGCGTATGTGCCCTTAAAGTGATTTTACACTAGGTTAGCATTTTAGTAAATGATACACATTTATGGGTGAGCTACAGTTTACTGCTTGATTTTGCCTTCCGTTTTCGTATTACAATACAAGAAATACGCTTGTAATTCGTGTTAGCCTTAATAAATGAAAGACATCTCACCAGTTCGAGTTACTCTCCATGTGGATCGCGAGTTCCGAGAGAAGGTGCGAAAGATCGTTGAACCTGCGGCAACGAAAGAGAAACTCTCGGAAGAGCTGAAAGAGCAGCTCGTGGACGAAGTGATTGAGTGGACAGAGATCCTGCTTGAGTCTTACAGGTATCACACATCGCAGGAAGGTCAGTCGTCGAAATCGGACGAGTAGTCGGTCTCTTCGACTTCATCAAAGATGTCACGCAATTGTTGCGCTTCTTTATAGATTTGGATCCACTGATCGACTGAGAGGTCCACCAGACTAAAGATAGTCACCGATAGGTGGCTGTTTTTAGTCTGCGTTGATTTGAGTTGATAAGAGGTGCGTGGTGTTCTGCTTCTCGTTGCTCCCGCTCCTGAGAGCGGGGGCGCTATTTATTTTGTAGCTTGACCGGAGTATATTTTTCTGCTAAGCTAAGATGCATCACTGTGTGGAGGGGGACACAATGCAACGAAACGTAGGGAAAAACCTGATAACGGCGACTTTGATAGCGGTCGGGGTCGCGATCGCCATCCCGCTATATATGAGCTGGTGGAAGGGACCTGAAGCAATTACGGTAGCCTACTCCGAACTTCTGACTCACCCGTCAAAGTATGAGGGCAAGTTGGTAGCAGTTGAAGGCTGGTTCATTCCCGTGCGGACGGTGACCGAAATTCGTCCCGTTACGTGCTTGGTGGGGCACACGGGATTCGCTCCCATTTTTGGGGTACGCAACGAACCACAACAGGTTACGACGTACGTCTTTGCCCCGAATCCGGACCCTACGCAGTTCGGTCCTACCCGCTTTATTTCGCTCGACGGTTGGCGGTGCATGAGGTCAACGACGGCGGGAGGAAGTCGGGTGTGGGGACTCGTGGGTATCGACGCAGCCGGTGGCTGTTATCTCCATTAATGCTCGAGGATCATCTAACTTTTGGCCCGCGTAGACTTAACCGTCTGTGCGGGCTTTACTCCTTATCGAATAATTCCTTTGTGTATGGTAGTCTGAGGTTGCGCTAATACAAGAAAAGAGGGTTCCGTGGTAGAGATACATATTCGTCATGCGGAGGCGAGTGGAGAGTTTGGTTGGGGATTAACCCCTACGGGAATCGAACAGGCGAAACTTGCGGGAGATTATGTACGTAAATATTTTCCCGCGGATTTTCAGTTAGCATTGCACTCTGGTTCTCGTCGAGCAGTTCAAACGGCAGAGGAGCTTGGCTTTCCTGACTTAGTATGGGTGAAAGATGAGCGGTTAAGGGAGGCTGATTGGTTAGGAAGACCCGAACCGCAAGATTTCTTGCAGTGGAAAGAAATGTCTGGGCGTGTGGCAAACGTATGTGAAGAGTTAGATACTCGTTTTCCTACCCAGAACCGCTTAATTGTTTCGCATGGCGGGACTATGCGGATGGTAAGAGTGTATCGTGAGAGGTTAGGGGAAGATAAATTCTCAACGCTTTTTCAATCTCCATACAAATATTTTACAAATTGTCAGCTTATTATTTATACAGACGAAGATCCTGCGACAGGTAACATAACGCCTGACAGCTTATGGGTGAAATCTGTGTGCCCCTGGGATGAATCCGGACGGTTTGGCCATGATTGGATTGTAGTACAACTCTAATGTGAGTAATATGGGGATCTCTTTGTATTGGTTCTAAAAACCTTTTTTGGAATAACCTTGAAGAACTATAAGAAACGGTAACTTTATCGGCGTGATTTTGGTTTAAGTATGTTATTGTAATAGCATGCAGCGACTTCAGGTGGTTTTAGATAAGGCATTTCGAGAGTATGGTGCGGCACTGGGCATTTTTATACTCTCACGAGTGCTTATTTTTATTACCTTTTATGCGGTGATCAGTTATGGAGTGGGAAAACCGAGTTGGACCAGTTGGGACGCGGGACACTACTTGGATATTGCGGTTCAAGGCTATACCTATGGCGGTGCAAACGCGAAGGGTAATCTCATAGCATTTTTTCCGCTTTATCCGCTTCTTATAAAAGGTACATCTTATCTTCTTTCTGTGCCCTCGCTTGTTGCCGCACTCTTAAATTCTTTTATTTTTGGCTTGATTAGCACGGTGCTGTTGTATCGGTACGTGGCTGATTGGAAGAACAAATCAGTTGGACTAATGGCAGTATTTTTATTTGCCTTTTATCCCATGACGGTATTTGTATCAGCGCCATACACAGAGAGTTTATTTTTCGCTTTAACCATGGGTGTCTTTTTACTCTTACGTCGGAATCAACTTTTCTGGGCATCTATTCTGATTGGTCTGACGTCTGTTACTCGTATGACGGGAGTATTATTAGTGCCTCTTTTTCTTTATGTTGCATTTCGTAATCGGGTAGGCTGGTTAAAGTTCTTGGGGTATAGCTTTTTAATGGCCTATCCATTTTTACTTTTTTTGTTTTATCAGTACGTTGCCTTTGGGACGCCTTTGGCCTTTTCGTTAGCTCAGCACATAGGATGGGGGAAAACTATCGCGGGGCCGTGGGTTGGAGTCATAACATTACTTAACAATATGCCCCAGCATATTATGTGGCAGGTGGATGTTCTGATACTTGCTATTATGTGTGCAACGCTCATATTAAGCTGGCGTAAGGTTGACAGGTTGTTATGGTTCTTTGGTTTAGAGGTTATTTTGCTTACCGTGAGTTCCAATTGGATCCTTGGTACAGGGAGATACATGATGCTTATGTTGCCGTTTTACGTTTACTGGGCCGAGTTTTTGCAAAAGCGGGAGACACTGCGCCAACTTGTGATTGCGGTCTGTGCCAGCTGGGCAATGTTTAATGCGGCCCTGTT
>DASWYB010000017.1:0-15923 GCA_036405195.1 Patescibacteria group bacterium | reverse complement strand
CTCCAGAAAACGAGCGAAGACTTAGACACAAAGCATAAGACACTCCTGCTTGAAGCGAAAGATGAGGCCTTAAAGATAAAGGAAAAGGCCGTAAAGGAATACGAGCAGAAAGAAAAATATCTCAAGGAACTCGAAGAAAAGATTCGTACCCGGGAGTCGTCGCTTGATAAGCGTGCCGAGCAACTTGATTCCGATAAACAGCGCCTCACGTCTCAGGAGCAGGTGCTAAGAACAACTCAAAATGAGCTTGATGAGCTTAAAAAACAACAGGTTGGCCAATTAGAAAAAGTGGCTAAATTAACGATGGAGAAAGCGCGTGAGCAACTGCTTGCCTCGGCCGAAAAAGAATATGCCCCTGATATTCTTAACCAGTTGAAAAAACAACGGGAAGCTCTTAAGGAAGATGCGGATAAAGAGGCGCGTAAAATTATTGCAACAGCCATTAACCGCCTTGCCACCGACCAGATTGCTGAATCAACAGTTTCAGCCGTGGCATTACCAAACGAAGAGATGAAAGGTCGGATTATTGGCAAAGAAGGACGCAATGTTCAGGCGTTCGAAAAAGCGACCGGTGTTGACGTTATTATTGATGAAACTCCCGACTCAGTTGGCTTAACAAGTTTTGACCCAGTGCGGCGTGCGGTTGCAAAAATGGCTCTTGAAATGCTCGTGAGCGATGGCCGCATTCACCCTACTCGTATTGAAGAAACCGTGACTAAGGCCAAATCGGAAATTAATAATCAGATTAAAGAGGCTGGAGAAGCGGCCGTCGAGGAAGTTGGGTTGCCTGCGTTACCAACCGATTTAGTAAAAATTCTCGGACGACTTAAGTTCCGAACTTCCTATGGCCAAAATGTGCTCAAGCACTCTGTGGAAGTCGCGCATATTGCTACTCTTCTTGGTCAAGAAATTGGCGCGAATATTGATGTTCTCAAGCGAGCTGGATTGCTCCACGACATTGGAAAAGCAATGAGCCAAGAAACTCCCGGAGGACATCTCCAGCTTTCAGTTGATATCTGCCGTAAGTATGGTTTAAGTGATGAAGTTATTCATGCCGTTGAAGCGCACCATGAAGATATTGAAGCGGAAACCGTCGAAGCAATTATTATTAAAGCTGCTGATGCGATGAGTGGTGCTCGTCCTGGCGCTCGTCGTGAGAGCTTAGAGTCATATGTAAAGCGTTTAACTGAATTAGAAAATATCGCCAATAGCTTCAAAGGGGTTGATAAGTCGTTTGCTATCCAGGCTGGACGCGAGATCCGTATAATTGTGAAGCCAGAGGATGTGGATGATCTTGGTGCTTTTAAAATGGCACGTGATATCGCCAAGAAAATTGAAGATAACTTGCAATATCCCGGTACTATAAGGGTCAATGTGATTCGAGAAACCCGAGCAAGTGAAGTAGCAAAATAGTATCATTAAAACGCCCTCGAAAGAGGGCGTTTTAAGAAAAATGCGAGCTATGATGCTGGTAGTAAAAGTATAATTCAGGTAAAATAAGGTTATTATGAGAATTTTATTTATTGGTGACATTGTTGGACGCCCTGGACGTAACGCCGTAAAGGCATTATTGCCGGCTCTTAAACAAGACTACAAGTTTGATCTTACTCTCGCAAACGGTGAAAACATGGCTGCTGGTATTGGTATGACTTACGAAAAATATCAGGAAATGAAGGAAGTCGGGATTGATTATTTTACCGGCGGAAATCACACTCTTGCAAAAAAAGAATTTTGGCCTTACTTAGACGATCCAAATGTTTCGGTGCTTCGCCCAGCTAATTATGAAGGTGCTTTGCCAGGCCGGGGAGACGTTGTGCTTGATGTGGCTGGTAAGAAAGTTCATATTATTAACCTTGTTGGACGGGCCTTTATGAAGGGAGATATTGGTAATTACTTGGACTATGCTGATACGATTTTGGAAGCCGCAGAAGCTGACATTCGGATTGTCGACTTTCATGCTGAAGCAACGAGCGAAAAGATTATTCTAGCTGATTATCTTGATGGTAAAGTCACCGCTGTGTTAGGAACCCATACCCACGTTCCTACGGCAGATACCCGTATTTTACCGAAAGGAACGGCCTTTCAGACTGATATTGGTATGACGGGTCCCCTTAACTCAAGTCTCGGCGCGAAAATTGAACCTTATTACCAATTTGCTCGGTTTAATACCCCTGCATTATATAAAGTTGCTTCGGGGCCGGTTACTTTTAATGCTGTCTATTTAGAAATTGACGACGAAACAAATAAGGTCACCAAAATTGAACGAATTCAGCGCCAGGTAGACGCTTCCTAGCTCATGGTATAATACAACCAACGTAAGCCCTCGTAGCTCAGGGGATAGAGCGCCTCCGTCCTAAGGAGGGCGTCGCAGGTTCGAATCCTGCCGGGGGCTCCACTAAACGTAATAAAGCAAAGTTAACACTCACTCTTAAAATCATTATGGATTCGAACCAGGTTCGATCCGTGCTATTAAATCAGCGGAGCTGACACTTCTCCGGAGCAATTCGCCCTGACTCCGACGAAGTCGGACGAATTGAATCCTGCCGGGGGCTCCATTGCATTCTCCTACCCATTTTCTTATACTTCTTAATATATGGATAAACCTAACGACGTTCGTATCACTATTGCTCCTCAGGCTATTATCAGTGTTGGCCTTACCCTTTTAGGCCTATGGTTTTTGTATCTTGTGCGTGACATATTGTTTCTCTTTTTAATTGTGGTTGCCGTTGTTGTTACCTTCTCTCCAATTATTCGTTCTTGGGAAAGATACATGCCTCGAACTCTAGCCATTGTAACGCTTTACGTTCTCCTTTTTCTTGGTGTGGTGCTTGTTACAGCGCTTTTGCTCCCATCGCTCATCAACCAGTTTAGCGATTTCTTAGTCTATTTGGATAATCGGTTTCTCCACGGTGGTCAAGCCGACGGGTATATTCAAGACATTCGACATTCTCTTTCTCTCTTTTTACAGGGACAGAGTACAGAAGGTTTGACCCGTATCCTTACGCAGTTCCAAGGGAGTCTAGGTGCGGTATACAACACGACTCTTGGTTTTCTGGGCGGTGTTGTGGCTGTGCTCACAGTCTTTGTTAC
This sequence comes from Patescibacteria group bacterium, assembly GCA_036405195.1. Taxonomy (GTDB): domain Bacteria; phylum Patescibacteriota; class UBA1384; order 2-12-FULL-50-11; family DASWYB01; genus DASWYB01. Next base: position 12,833 of record DASWYB010000017.1, on the reverse strand, counting down.
GTCATTTTATCTCTTGCAGGAAGAAAAAAATCTTCAAAACTTTCTAGCTGGGTTTTTACCGACTTCACAGCATAAACGTATTGTGAGTATGGTTAACCGAATTAGTGCCAAAATGAGCAACTGGTTACGTGGTCAGTTGTTATTGATGGTAATTGTGGGAATCCTTACGGGAACTGGTATGGCTATTCTTGGCGTGCCGTATCCACTCGTGCTCGGTCTTTTTAACGGGCTCATGGAAGCTGTGCCGTACGTCGGTCCATTCATAGGGGCCGTTCCGGGTATTATCATTGCCTTTACGGTATTGGGTCCAGTCAAAGGATTTATTGCTTTGGCGATTTACTTATTTATCCAGCAGATTGAAAACCAGTTTCTTGCTCCTAAAATTATGAGCCGCGCCTTAGGGTTGAGTCCCGTTATTATTATCTTTGCCTTACTTACTGGTGGTAAATTACTTGGTCTCGTAGGGGTTATTATTGCTATTCCGATTGTGGCCGCTCTCTCCGCTTTTTACGAAGAATGGCGTAAGGAGAGTGAATGAATAAGCGATCAGGGAAATATGTAGCCTTAGTGGGTATTGTCGCTATATTGGCTGGTATTACCGCCGTATTTCTTCGAACAGAGATCTCTGCAGACATCCAATTTGGTGGGCAGTCCGGGGTAAAGGTTCTTGTGAATGACATGGTAAATATTCCTGTTGAAGAAGCAACAGTTACCCTTCAGACTCAAAACGGTACGGTGCAGATTGTTAAGACTCCTGACGCAACTGGCTTTTATGTTTCAGCTGCCCGTCCGGGTACGTATACTCTTACCGTTTCAGCTCCTGGCTATATCTCTGATACAAAAACAATTGAGCTCTCACAGGGAGAACACGAAGAAGTCAGATTCTTTTTAAGTGCTGAGCTCTAGTTTGATATAACAGGTAGAGAAGAGAGTATCTAAATTTATAGAAAGTAAAGAGCGGGGGCCACAGCCCCCGCTCAGTCTCAAGATGGAGAGACCGACTAGTCGTTGTCTCCATCGAAATCAAAGTCATCTTCGCCATCACCATCGAGGTCATGGCCATCGCCCATCATTCCTCCAAGGATGCTGCCGTCGTCACGGTCTCCCGTGAGTCCGGATCGGTCGTAGTACCATCCACGACCCCACGCGTAGCGTGGATAGTCGCCGCCGCCCGTATCTTCCTTGTCTTCGTGTTTCGGATAGAGACCCGAAATATAGAGCACGAAGATGGCGATAACGAGGACACCGGAGGCTCCTGTTGTTGTCCAGAATGGCATTTCTACCGTACTGGAGCACACGTGGTAAAGGTACAAGATGATGGCCGTGACCACGATTACGGCAACCGGCTTTAGTTTTTCTGCTGTAGATGGCGGAGTCGGGATATCCGGTTGAGTGGGTTTCGGAAGATCCTTGGGAGGGAGACCATGGTTCTTTTTCCTTTGGGTCTCATACTCATCCCGAAGGCGTCGGTACTCCTCCCACTTCCTCTGATACTCCTCCTTCTGGGTTTCGTACTTTACCACATCTTCTTTCTTTGGCGGAGGAGCATTTATAACAGCCCATACTAATCGCATTACCGCCAGTCCCATCAGGACAGCGGCGACGATCAGTATTACGATCCCCCAGGAGTCTCCTTGCTGAGCGGCTGCCTGATGGACAACTGGTTTTGGTGTACTACCCTTTGGGGAGGAGGGGCTAGCAGACAGTAGCATCACCGTTACGAGTAATAGGGAGATGATTCCGCCTAGCATGATACCTAGTTGGATCTTTGGGTTCTTCATGATGTTCTCAAGGTGTCAGCGATCTTGCTGGCACCATACCATAAAACTATACTTTTGTCAATGGTGATATTAGATTATTTGCATACAAAAAGGCACACCCTTTCGGGTGTGCCTTTCATGGTGGGCGATACTGGGATCAAACCAGTGGCCTCTTCGATGTCAACGAAGCGCTCTATCACTGAGCTAATCGCCCGGGGCTGGTACCTGCTTATTATAGCAAATCTCTCGCCCCTTGGGTAGATACTATGGGTGGATTATGCGGGTATTTCGATTGGGTGCGATGTTCTTTCTGTGTTGATTACTATTTCCGTGTTTTGGACAGAGATAGTAACGTTTCTGATCTTTTCATCTTTGAGAAGGGCGAGGGCCACTTTATCCAAGATTGCGGTTTGGACGAGCCGTTTGAGTGGCCGTGCGCCGTACTTTGGATCGAACCCGTTCTCGGCAAGGTAATCACGTACTTCGTCTGTGATGTTGAGAGTTATCTCTTGTTCGGCCAGCCGTTTCATAACACGTTGCAACTGAAGGTCGACAATCTGTCGGATTTCTTCTTTTGTCAGAGCATGGAAGATAATAATCTCATCGACTCGGTTGAGAAACTCTGGACGGAATTGTTCTCGAAGCTCGGAGAGAACTGACTCTTCCATTTGTTTCTCCGACGCCTCGGGATCATTATTAGGAATATACCCAATTCGTTTTGTATTGCCTCGTTCGGTGTAGTCGCTAATTGCCGAGCTACCAATATTAGATGTCATGATTATGAGGGTGTTGGTGAAGTTAACGACCCGGCCTTTGGAGTCGGTGAGGCGCCCATCGTCTAAGATCTGAAGGAGTATATTGAATACTTCCGGATGAGCTTTTTCGATTTCATCAAACAGGATAACAGAATAGGGTTTGCGACGGACCTGTTCGGTTAATTGTCCCCCTTCTTCAAATCCAACGTATCCCGGAGGAGATCCGATCATCTTCGAGACGGAGTGTGCTTCGCGATATTCAGACATATCGACACGAATAATGGCTGATTCACTGTCGAACATAGTGCTGGCTAATGCTTTGGCTGTTTCTGTTTTTCCTACGCCAGTTGGGCCAAGGAAAATAAACGAACCAATGGGCCGGTTGGGATCGCTGATACCGGTACGTGAGCGACGAATGGCATTACTCACCGCTTCGAGTGCTTCGCGTTGACCAATTACGCGCTCTGCCAGTTGCTGCTCAAGCTCAAAGAGCTTACGTTGTTCGCTTTGTAGCATTTTGCTAACCGGAATACCGGTCCAACGGGAGACTACCGTCGCAATTTGTTCTTCACTAATTGCATCCTGGAGCATTCTTTCTTGAGGAGGAATGGCGGCGAGTCGCTGTTGGGCTTCGGTGAGCTGTTTTTCTAGTTCTGGAATACGTTTGTATTGGATCTCGGCTACTTTGCTAAACTCGCCTCGTCGCTCATAAAGGCTCGCTTCGGCTTTGGCTTGCTCGATTTCTTCATTGGCTGAGTGAATTCGGTCGAGTGCTTCTTTCTCTTGTTGCCAACGGCCTTCCAGTTTTACCATTGTCTCTTTGAGGTCGGCGAGTTCTTTTTCAAGCTCGCGAAGGCGTTTGCGAGCCGTGTCTTCTTTTTCGTTTTTTAAAGCTTCTTTTTCAATTTCTAGCCGCATGATACGACGTTTTGTTTGGTCGATTTCGGTTGGCATGGAGTCGATCTCAAGGCGCAGGGCGCTCGTTGCCTCGTCGAGAAGGTCAACGGCTTTATCTGGTAGGAATCGATCTGCAATATAGCGATTAGCTAATGTTGCGGCCGCTACGATAGCACTGTCTTTAATGCGCACGCCATGGTGAATCTCGTATTTTTCTTTGAGACCACGAAGAATGGCCGTTGTGTCTTCCACATTTGGTTCTTTGACATAGACGGGTTGGAATCGACGTTCCAGAGCGGCGTCTTTTTCGATGTGTTTCTGGTACTCTTTAAGGGTTGTTGCGCCAATGGCATGTAGTTCACCACGTGCTAAGGCAGGTTTAAGTAAGTTGGCCGCATCGACGGCACCTTCTGCGGCACCTGCTCCGATTAAGGTATGAAGTTCGTCAATGAAGAGAATAACCTGGCCGTTAGATCGGTTTACTTCATTTAATACAGCTTTCAGTCTGTCTTCGAATTCACCTCGTAGCTTTGACCCGGCGATCATCGCACCTAAATCAAGAGAAATGACACGCTTATTTTTGAGGCTATTAGGAACGTCACCGCTTACAATACGTTGTGCTAAGCCTTCGACAATAGCGGTCTTCCCAACTCCTGGTTCACCAATTAGCACGGGGTTATTTTTTGTACGTCGTGAGAGTACTTGCATGACTCGACGGATTTCTTCGTCACGGCCAATCACTGGGTCTAGCTTATTTTCACGAGCAAGCTTGGTTAAGTCGCGGCCGTACTTATCGAGCGCCTGGTACTTATCTTCTGGATTCTGGTCTGTAATACGTTCTCCTCCGCGTATGGAGGCTAAAGCACGCAGAATGGCTTCGCGTTGGATCCCATATTTGTCCAAAATTGTTTGAGCGGCGGTTTTTACCTGGGTTAAGGCAATGAGTAAATGTTCTGTCGAAATGAACTCATCAGTGAGTGACTCGGCTTCTTGTTTGGCTTGGCTTAAGACCCGACCCAAATCTTGAGTGATCATAACCTGACCCATTGTATTAGAAAAGGGGCTTTGGGCGGGAGCGTGCCGACGGGAATCTTCGGTTTCTTCTAATATCCTATCGATCGGTTTCTCAAGGATGGTCAAAATAGTCCGAGTGGTGCCTTCGGTTTGCTGCAAAAGAGAAATCAGTAAGTGGGTAACGTCAGCGGCCTGGCCATGAGCGGTAGCCGCTTGAAAGGCCGATTCGAGGGCTTGCTGCGCTTTGGTGGTAAATTTATTCGGATCCATATTCCTCCTTAGGATGAATCTTGTCTGGTCGGATTGTTTCTTTTTTAAACGTGATTCGTCGGCTTACTTCGGGTTGAAGTTTCGGAAGCGTCAGGTGAAGTAATCCAGATTTGAACTCTGCTCGGGCCTGATCGGCTGCAATAGGAGAAGGCATCGCGATAACTCGAAGAAGCGGACCAAAGTTAATTTCTTCTATATGCATGAGGAGATCGTTTGAAGGGGGGGGGCATGAACGTTTAATTGCAACAATTAAAACGTGCTGTGTGCTTAAATCAACTGTTAAATCTTCTTCTTGTACTCCTGCAAGTTCAGCATAAATATGAAAAGTAGCTGAATCTTCGTGCATTGTCACAGGGAGTGTTTTTCCCCTCTCCTGATACCGATACAAGGAAAGCTGTGAGCTTTCTGATTCCGTATCGGAATCAGATGATCGGAAAGGGCTCCAGGCAGGCCCAAAAAGATCATTAAAAGTAACTTCTAACGCATCTATAAGGGCCATAATGACACGTAGTGAAGGAAGGGAAGCGCCTTGCTCGATGGCAATTAAGGCTTGACGAGACACGCCAAGTTTGCGGGCTAAATCTTCCTGGCTCATGTTTCGTTCGCGGCGGAGTTGTTTAAGACGAAGGTGTAACATCGACATAGTGACTATAATGTAAAGTAAACTTTACACGTTGTCAATACTGTAAAATGTCAAAAAAGGCACGTGCGTTTTGATCTAAAATAAATTAGTATAGAGACATACATAAGGAGCGGGAATGTACGACTTTGTTGCCATTGGTGATGCCACCCTCGACGTGTTCATGCAGCTTGATGATGCGAACGTCATGTGTGATATTGATAAGCATAATTGCAAGTTGTGTTTAAACTACGGCGATAAAATTGCTGCCAAACGAACAGATTTTATCATTGGCGGGAACGCCGCCAATGCAGCTGTTGGCGCTCGCCGGCTGAATCTCTCGTCCGCTTTTATGGGTACTATCGGAAATGATGACACGGGAAAGCAAGTGCAGAATGTTTTTCATACCGAAGGGGTTAGTACGGAATATCTCACTATTGAGAAAGATCAGAAAACCAACTATTCGGTGGTTATTAACTTTCAGGGAGAGCGGACGATCCTTTTAAATCACATTCCTCGTACCTATCATTGGAATATTGCGCAAGCGCCACGTTGGATTTATTTAACGAGTATGGGCGAAGGGTTCGAAGCAATCTACGACAAAGTTATTGGTTTAGTGCGCGAAAAGCACACAATGCTGGCGTATAATCCTGGAACTCATCAGCTTAAGAAAGGTCTTGCATTTCTTAAGCCATCAATTGCGGCGGCCACACTATTTTTTGTAAATAAAGAAGAAGCTATTCTGCTACTTGGGGCGGATACACACATTACCATGAGTGAGCTTTTAAAGAGAGTGAAAGCGCTTGGTCCCGAAGTTGTTGTTATTACCGACGGTCCTAAGGGATCCTATGTATATAATGGATCAGAAATGTATCAACTCGATATCTTTGACGGTCCCGTGATTGAGAGAACGGGCTGTGGCGATTCTTTTGCGACTGCATTTACCGTTGCATTTGCCGAAGGCAAAACAATTCCCGAGGCAATGCTTTGGGGAAATGCAAACTCGACATCGGTTTTGGCGCATATCGGTCCACAAGCAGGGCTCCTGGATCGAGCAGGGATTGAAAAACTCATTGCTAAAAATCCAACGATTCAGCCTAAAGTTCTTCTTGCAGCTTCTGCAACAGTTGTTCATTCATGAAGAGAGCCGCCCAGAAAAGGGCGGCCCAGAAGGTGCGATACGGCCTCGTGGCCGCGGGATTGTTTAACGCTTAAAGCGATCTCGGATGTCAACAACGTTCTCCGGCAGCTTTTTTCTTCGCCTGCGATCGATGACGGGCCCCACATGGGTGCGAGGCGGGATTCTCGTAGAACTATGGATGACTCCATCGCACAGCTCAATGAAAGGATCCTGTTTCTTGGCCTTTTTGCCACCGGGAACAATGGTGAGTTCCATTTTCATTCTCCTGTGAGAAACTAGCAACATTATAATATTAAATATTTATTTTGTCGATGAAAGCATTGACTTTTCTGTGTATTTCTGGTAGTGTAGATCCATCCTTAACAGGTAAATATATGGGCCTGCATTGGTTTCGACAGGAGGAACCGGGAGGCCGTAAGAGCACGTCGAGCGTACCTCGTTAAACTGCGCCTAACAAATGCAAACGCATTTTCAAAGGTAACTGCCGTAGCTAAGAACATGTTCTCAGCTCCTGCTTTTGCCCCTGCTTTCGCCTAAAAACCTAAGCATGTCTCCTTATCGTGGGATCCGAGCGATAAACGAGGCATAACCACTCGGACTGCCCTGGCGTAGGTGGTTGTCGTAAGCCAGTTAAGCCACGACACTGCCCAAAGTGTATGATTGTCTGTTGCAAGCACTTTGGAAAGAACACAAACAGACTAAACGTGTAGCGCTTGCGGTTGCCCCCTTCTGGACAGGGGTTCGAGTCCCCTCAGGTCCACCATATTGTTATTTAACGCACCAAATAAGTCACTCAAACCGAATGGAAGGCTTAATTTTGGTGTTCCAAAACCATCTTTTAGGGAGTATTTCGGGTTCTCTTCAAATATCATATTATGCACCATAGTTTTGAGCTCTTTACCCGAGAGTTGCCACGTTTCAGCAGGTGTTCCAAGAAATTTTAGTGTTAAGTCGAGCGCCTCTTCAAAGTTAGGCTCTTTTTTATTTTCAAGACCCTTTTTCAACTCGACGATGTGATTATCAAGTTCTACGATCTTAGCCTCATAGCGGCTTCGTAGGCTCTCTGAGCTGGTAGCAGGGATAAGGTTGATATATTCATCAATTTGTTTCTCTATCGCCTTAATTTCAGTCTGACTATCGGCTTTGCCGGAGTTAATATCCTTAATCTTTTGCTGCCAAATTCTCATGGCCATTACTTTAGCCATTTCTAATGCCTCCTTTTCAATTTTAATATTTCCAAGTAATTGAATATAATCCTCCTCAACTCTACTGGCGGTAATGTTTTTCGGATTGGCTAAACACTCCTTGTTGTTGCATGTATAGTGCGAGTAATACAGACGTTTACCTCGGCTTGTGCTACCGGTAAGTTTTTTATTACAAAAAGCGCAATCTATAACTCTTCGTAGTGGAAACTCTCTATTGTCGTTATCTCGGGGTTTACGTTCCGGCTTTCTTAGCTTGCTTTGGATCTTGTCATACACCGCTTCTGAAATAATGGCTTTGTGATGACCTTTCCTTCTAGAAATACTCCATTCAGGGTAATCAATTAACCCAGCATATATAGGCTCGGTTAAAATTCGTTTAACATAATCATGGTTAATCCTACTTTTGTCTCTACCGAGTAGGCCATGCAGATTATTAGCAATGAGAAAGTTAAGAACATCAGTTTGTTCTAGTAGTCTGTTCTCTGAGAAATCAACTAACGCTACCGAGAGTATGTTAGTAATAGCATGAATTGGTACCATGAGTTTGCCGTGTTCGCGATTCTTTTTGAACTCATATCCGATTGGTGGGTGAAAACACCAATATCCACGCTCAACTCGAGCTTTCATCTTTTGACATACCTGTCGCCGGTTTTGTTTACGCTCAAGCTGGTTCTGAGCGGCAAATATCGTTTCTACAAATTCACCTTCTGCACTATCGTCGAATTGGTAGTTAAGGCAGCGGAGTTTAGCCTCTCTAGCTCGTAGCTCGGTTTTTAATTTAAAGTGAACTTCAACTTCTCTTGCAAACCGTTTAAGGTCATCAAAGATTACGACATATTTTGTTTCCCAGTGGTCGTCCAAGTATTTCAATAGGTTCATCATCGCTGGACGATCAAATAGGCTACCGGATATTCCCTCTTCACGAAAAACTTCCTCAACTTCAACGCCAATTGAAGCGGCATCAGCTCGACATCGGTGTTCTTGGCTGTCTAAGCCGCCACCTTCCTTAACCTGTCTCTCAGAGGAGACTCGGCAATAGATTAAGGCTTTGGTGTAATCTCTATCCATGTTCTTACCCAACGTTCCTTAGGTATGCGTTTATTACCTGGTCGATAATGCCAATCATATTATTTCTAATCTCAATAATACGTTGATCGGATAATTGAAACTCACCGACATACTGCTTACATTCTTTAAGCGAAATTATTTCCTGACTACCGAACTTATTTTCAGTTGCTGATGAGCCTGTTTTCTGCACACTATCAGGTTGGAATAAGTCGAGATTCATACCCCTCCTCGTTATCTATATAACGATAATATATCTGTATACAGATAGTTGTCAAGTGGGTGAAATTACAGTAAATTATGATCTGTTATCCATCTGGATTCCTTATTTCTGGTACAATAATGATACGGGGGCTAACATGAGGTGTAAAAATGAAAAATGAAATTGAACGAAAATTCTTTATAAAAGAACTTCCGGATCTTTCTGCTAGAGAAAAAATTGAGTATGAACGTTATTTTCTCTACAATGCCGATGGAATAAAGCTACGTGTTCAGCGAAAAGGCGAAAGATTTGAGCTAGAACGAAAAATAAATGTCTCAGAAGTAGAACGAAGTCGAGAAAAGATAGATGTTTCAGAAGAAGAATTTGCCTTGTTAAAATCACTTGCTAAACAAGTTATCATTCGAGATAGCTATATTGTTAATGATAGCCCATCAATAACGATCAAAATCTATCATGAAAAGTTTGAAGGATTAATGAGGGCAGAGGTAGAATTTGACTCAGCGCAAGAATTGGAAAATTTCGTGCCCCTAGCTTGGTTTGGTACTGAAATTACAGCGAGTCCATTGGCACGTGATGCAGATCTATTGAAACTTTCAGAAGAGAAGTTCCTCTCATTGCTAGCGCAAGGCTAAGGGGTATCTCTAAGGATCTCCATTTAAAAAGACTCTGGGGTTGACGGGGATACCAAATACCCTGATCTCAAAATGTAGATGTGGCCCCGTAGACCATCCTGTTGAGCCGCGTGTGCCAATAACTTGCCCAATCTCTACTTCATCACCTACAGCCACATTCAAGCTATCCAGGTGAGCGTAGACCGAACTCGTAAAATGCCCGTGGTCTATTTTGACATGCTTGCCGTAGCCCCATGAGACAGAGTCAGCGTAGGTAACTTTGCCTGCCATAAAAGCCACGACTGGATCACCGACGGTACGGGTAAAGGTCGCAATATCTATGCCGGTATGAAACGGCTGGTAGGGCAAGTCGATCTCACCGAACTCAAGGCTAATCGGCCCGGAGACCGGCCAAACACCAAGAGATTCAATATGGTCAACCACTTCACCTGTTCGAGGATCTCGAATGTCTACTTGGACAGATTGTGGGTCGCGACTAACCAAGGCGCCGGAAACGATCTCCAAGCCAACTTCGGTAATCATGATGACGGTAAAAACTGGGATAAGACAGATGACTAAAAAAGTAATAAAGACGTACTTAATTTCTTTCTTCATTGAGAAAGCGGTAGCAATAGCGCTAATGGTTTGGGGTGTCATTTCTTCGGTCGGTAATTCTCAGCCGGATCAGTCGTAATGAGTGGGTGCTCGTCTTCGGAAGCAGTAATCTTAACGACGACGTGATGTTGGTCGGCGACGATCAAAGCCTCACCGCGCTCGCAAGTTAAGAGAAACTTCTGTTCATATTCGCTCAAACGGAACTCTTCGGCGACAGTACGAATCGTTGTTGTGTCTTGGCGCATCAAGATACGGAGCGCACTTTGCGAGGCAATAGCTCGACCGTACGCGTTCTGGAGAAAGTCGTTAGCTTGTTGGGAAATGATACTGACGCCTAAGTAATATTTACGAGCGCGACGAACCAGGCCAGCAATAAATCTTGCACTTTCTTCGTGCTGGAGCATTAGCCAGGCTTCGTCGATCACGAGGAGCCGTTTACATGGCTCGCTTTTAACTTGGTTCTGCACGAATTGCGCCACGACCAGATGCATAATTTCCCTGAGAGATTCCGGTAGGTCTTTGGTATCGAAAACAACAAGACGATTATCTAATTGAATATTGGTTTGTTCCTCAAAGACTTCGGCGAGTGAGCCAGTCGTGTACTTCTCAAGCCGACGGCAAAGCTTATGTTGCTTGAGAGATTTTAGTGTGGCATAGAAATCATAGAGCACGGGATAGTTAGCTGAGTCTCGTTTACGTGATTTCTTAGATGACCAGCCAGCCTTTTTGTAGGTCTTGAGAATAGCTTGGTCAACAACGGACTTTTCTTCCGCATCCAAACCTTCAGCCATGAGGGAAATGATCTCGGTAAGAGATTGAACGTGATCGGCAAAGCTGTCCGCTTCGGTAAAAGCATTGATCGAAAGATCGAACGGGTTGATCTTTTCCTTGGAGTGAACAGACAGTTTGACGTAGGTACCCTTCACGGATTCTGCCAATTGGCGGTACTCTCGTTCAGGATCGATAACAATCACCTTCGTGCCACGCATCAAGTTACGAAGAATCTCAACTTTAGCCGTATAGCTTTTACCCGCTCCAGATTGCGCAAACAAAATACTGTTAGCGTTTGGTAATGCGAAGCGATCAAGGATAACGAGTGAACTATTGGAGCGGTTCACTCCGTAGAGAATGCCGGACTCATGGACTAATTCAGAAGAAATAAACGGGAAGGTTAGAGCAGTTGAGGAGCTGTCTAAGTTACGCTTTTGAGCGAGTAGATTATCTCCTCGAGGTAAGACGGACTGTAACCCTTCGACCTGCTGAAAGGTTGCGTATTTGGTGTAGAACAAACGAGTGGCTAAGACAGTCTCAAGAAGCTTAGTGGTTTTCTCAAGCTCGACCAATGAGTCAGCCGAAAGCGTAGTGTAGATCGAGACTTGAAAGAGGTTTTCTTGGCCGCGTTGAATTTTGTCGCGTAATTCAATGGCCGATTCCAAAGGATCCATTAACTCGGCACCAATAATCTTGCCAGCTCGTTCCATGGCACGCTTTGTCGAAGTTAGTTCCGTAATCTTCCGATTAAGTTTAGGTAACGCCAACGTCGCTTCGATTGGTTCAATGTGGTAGCTGATGTCCACATTGTAGTTAAAGTTAATGAGTTGGTTAAGCCAGCCGCTGGAAGCGGTGTATGGATAGCCCGATACAAACAATGTTCGAACGTATCGGTTATCTATGACGAGATAGTTACGCTGTTCTTCTAGCCCTGAATAAGTAATCAGGTCAAGCTGGTCTTGGTCGCCGACATGAAACTCGAGCGTCTGTTTACGCTGCCAGCGTTCGTCGCGAATCTTATTTAATTTGGTTTTCAATTTAGATATGGGGGAAGGCATTGGATTGTCTCACTAAGGCTTGAGCTAATGGCTGGGTTTTGGCTTGTTCAGGCTGATAGAAACTGTAGAAGAGATCAAGAATCTCAAGACTAGACAACGGCCTGGCAGTCATACCAAGCTTCTCCAGTCCTTTGATAATAATCTCCTGCTCAAGCATGAGCTGTTCTTTAATCGTGGCAAAGTCGGTTATGCCTCGGTTCTCGTAGGGAATGACAACGTAGAATCGACGAGAAAGGATCTTGTTCCCGGCCACGAGCTTACGTATAAACTCGCTGTAATTAGCTAGCTGTTTCTTGTAAATAGCTTCGGTTTCGTTAGCTCGGGAAGCCTGGAAATCTTCAAGGTAGCGCTCAATATCCAGTTCTCGTACTCGAATAAGGATTTGGAGGGGTGTGGTAATTGAGTTTAAGAACGACTGGAACGAATCCATGAGGGCATCTTGCTCAGCTTCGCTTTGGAGTTCGAAGTTTAACGATGAGGTGGTGAGAATCATGCGGTAGCGGTTGTCAGGAAGAATGAGAATATTATCCCTTACTTCCTTGATCCCGATTTGCGTTCGAGCTGAACCTTTAGTCTTTGATTGGGACAAGCGAGACATCGATGCCTCCTTTCTTGGCTAGTTCAAATGAGAGCGTTAGCGAGTCGCTTTCTAAGAGTCGGTCAATGCGCATTTGTTCGTCGAAGGATAGTTGTTGTCGAACCTGTTCTAACTTAATAGTCGCTGGAATGACAAGTTCTTCCTGCTTGGTTTCCGGCAAGACGATGGTGCGATGAACTGGATCGTTTTTGGTGAAGATGTAGAATCTTGGACGAAGGTAGAAGGCAAAGT
>DASWYB010000016.1:0-4901 GCA_036405195.1 Patescibacteria group bacterium | reverse complement strand
CTTTTTTCGTCAGATGGCGATTATGGTGGCGAGCGGCATTCCTTTTATCACCGCTCTCACGCTTGCCTCAGAGCAGGTAGAGAGTCCACTTTTGCAGGGGATTCTCCACACGATGGGACGGGATATTAATAATGGGGTCCCTTTTTCGGAAGCTGCGTCTCGTTTCCCGGTTGTCTTCGATGAAGTTACGGTATCTCTGCTTAAAAGTGGGGAAGCAACTGGTCAAATGCAGCAAGTCTTGGGGGATCTTGCGGATCATACGGAAAAGAGTGCCCAGTTTGGCACCCGTGTTCGGGCAGCTTTTCTCTACCCGACCTTTGTGGTGGCTATTATGGTAGTGGTTGGTATTATTATGACAGTTGTGGTTGTGCCACGTTTGAAAGATTCTTTTGCTGATACCTCATTCACTCTCCCTGTCACGACACAGGTATTAGTGTCGTTGAGTAATGCTTTGATTCACTACTGGTATCTAATTGCGGCTGGGCTACTAATGATATTTTTACTTCTTCGTTCGTATTTCGTTTCAGTAGGAGGGCACAGAGTGCTCTTTTCGATCCAAACAACGACACCATTTCTTCGGCAAGTGACGTTTCATAGTTATCTTGTGCGCTTTGCATCGCTCTTAGCAATGTTAATCCGTGCTGCCGTTCCACTCCCTGAGGCTTTGCGGATTGTGGGAGACTCATTTGAAAATCATATCTGGGCGAAAACAATCAACAGTGTGCGCCAGGAAGTAGAGCGTGGAGTACCTCTATCGGCGGCTCTTTCTCGTCATCCCATTTTTCCTGAACCATTAGTTCAGATGATTGGAGTAGGGGAACAAACGGGTCAAATGGAAGCCACTTTGACCAATATGGCGAACTTTTATGAAGATCAAACGAATGCTTCCATTAAGGCTTTAGCGACCCTCATTGAGCCAGTCGCGCTTGTTGTTGTCTCTCTCGCAGTTGGCTTTGTCGTACTTGCGGTTATTCTGCCCATATACTCGATTACACAACAGCTCTAGCGCCGCTAGTAATCTAGGGAGAGGTAGGCTAGTATGGAGAAGATATGACACGAGAAAAAACACTATTTCAATCTGGCTCGATTATGCTCGAAGTTGTGGCAGCTGTCGTTGTTGCAGCGGTGCTCATTGGGATCGGTTATATGGGAATTGGCGGAGCGATTCATCGTTCTCGCGACGCTAAACGGCAAAACGATTTAGTGAACATCAAGCAAGCCCTAGAACTTTATTACACAGATAACCAGGCGTACCCCAAAGAGCTCGAATCTCTTAAAACCAATGGTTATATCCGAGAGGTTCCCCGTGACCCTAAATTTAAAGACGATCAAAAGCAGCCTGCTACCTATGGTTATATGTATGAAGATGCGGCACAGCCACAGCATTACGCGCTCTATACCCGTTTAGAATATAAACGTGCAAAACAAACGCTCACTGGTATTTCGAACTGTGATGCTCCTGTTACCGAAAAAGGTAATGGCGTGGTTAATCCTACGGGTAAACAAGCGTGTTTCCGCTTCACGAATGACTAATATGACGATGAACTCTGAACTTTTTATTCTCTTTGTACTGGGCTTAGGCGTAGGATCGTTTTTAACGCTTGTCAGTAATCGGATTGATACGGCCGAGTCGATATTGGTAGGGCGGTCTCACTGCAATCACTGTAAAGAAATTCTTCGTTGGTGGGAGCTTGTCCCCTTTGTGAGTTTTGTTCTTTTGCAAGGACGGTGTATTCGTTGTAAAAAGCAAATTCCACCCCTTTATCCGTTTTTTGAACTTATTACCGCCCTCACATTTGTAGGACTTCGGCTAGCATATCCTGCAACTCCTAACTACTGGATTTTTGGAGGGGAGCTCGTCTTTGTTTCGTTGCTTCTTATCCTGTTTTTCTATGATGTGGTCCATCAGGCTTTCCCTACCTCTGTTCTTTTTATTGCTCTGGGGTGGGCTGTTATCATTTCTATTGTAAAGGAATTAGCCAGTGCTCCCTTGCATCTAGGATCATCACTCCAAGCGGCTGGTTGGTGGTTTTTGGCAGAACCAAGCCATCATCTTCTCTCTAGTCTTGCCGGTGGCATTGTGGGCGCCGGATTGCTCGGACTGATAGCATTCCCGTCAAAGGGGTTATGGATGGGCTATGGAGATGTTATATTAGCAGGCATTTTAGGTATTTGGTTAGGATATCCGTTTATCATTATTACTATTTTAGCTGCATTTTATAGTGGGGCTATCATCGGTGGTATTCAGCTCGCCACCAAGCGGCTGCGACCTGATCATCGTATTGCCTTTGGTCCGTTTTTAATAGTAGGTGCTTTGATAACGACCGTTTGGGGAGATGGGATTCTTCTCTATCTGTTTCAACTATGGGGAATCGTATAAGGAGGATCGAAGCATTGTGATTGGTGGGGATCGTTCTCGAATGATTGGTGCCAGCTCTACGGATTTCCTACTCGCTTCCGTAATTATTGGGGTTGTATTGGTAATAGGGATTCCTATCTTCCGCACGTTGCAGCGTCGCCAGATGCTTGCTCGTACAACTCAATCGATCCAACAGCTCATATCAGGAGTGCACGAGTTGTCGATACAGGAATCCACTACAAGTGGGAATGGGGGGCGTACCATAGGGTATTCCTTGATTATTGAACAGGGATCAAAAGGCTCTCCCTCGTTTCTGGCGTGCGGTCAGCAGTCATATACCTCAGCGCGCATTGGAATTGTAAGATTGGTATACATCGAGGATGATCAATCAGTTCGTCCGGAGCTCGTTACTACCGACGGGCAGCGATTGTGCTCTTCCACGGGTGCTCGGGAGAAGATTTTTACCCTGCCTAATGCATACGCACTTCAAGTGGAAGAAAAGAATCCCCATACGTTATGGTTTGTCCCTGTTGTGAAAGACTCAGAAGCATCCCTCTTTTCCCAGGTAAGGCAATTGGTCGCCACGTACAAGGGCGATGACCCACTGGCAAGTAACGAATCGCTGACCTTGTACATCTCTCACCCAGCTTCAGGAGAATGCCGATCGCTTGTAATCTGGCACGATGCATCTGGTCTCTTAAGTACGCCGCAAGAAGGATGTCCCCATGGTAACAAATAGAATGCATGGGTTTAGCCTTATTGAAATAGTTGTTTCAGGTGCTTTAATTGCGACAACCTTAGGTGCTCTATTTGCAGTATCTTCCCAAGTGCGCAAGCTCGATGAAGTCCATAGTGACCGGGTTGTCGCCAGTGGTTTTGCTCGAGAAGGAATCGAAATTGTACGGAGTTTGCGTGACGCTCAAGCAGCTCGCCAAACGTGTGAAGGGGGAGTATGTGATGATTGGCGGGTGGGGCTGATTGCTTCATCAGGGATCACGCCTCAGCGGGCTGTAGAGAAATTGCCTCTGGCGAAACCGATTGTGGCAACCGAACATGGGTATGAGCTGGGAGACTCTGTTGTCTTTACTCACGAGCGGCCGTGTACGGATTTCCTTACGATAAATGAAAAGGGAAGTGTTGTTGTTTCAGAGCAAGAGCCTGTAACGAATAAGTCAGTGTGGTGTCGTCGGCTTCTGCTTGAGCCAGTTTCTCTCACAAGCGGGGAAGAAAGTACTGATAGTATGAGAG
This sequence comes from Patescibacteria group bacterium, assembly GCA_036405195.1. Taxonomy (GTDB): domain Bacteria; phylum Patescibacteriota; class UBA1384; order 2-12-FULL-50-11; family DASWYB01; genus DASWYB01. The sequence continues at coordinate 1,294 of DASWYB010000016.1, read as the reverse complement.
TCCGATCACAAGTTGCCTGGAAGACGTCGCCACAACAGTCGTGGACCGTGATGGGCTCACTGCAGCCAGAAAACCCCTGTTCTTCCCATTCCACAACTTCAGAATGGTGTCTTGAGTATGTTACTTACCTTACTGATTGGAAGAGCCTATGAAAAAGAACGCAGGGTACACCCTTCTAGAACTCTTACTGACGATTGTGGTCTTCTCGGCCATCATGGGAGCTTTGTTTTCCGCTTTTTTAGCACTACGGCAAAGTGATACAGTTCGCGCCCACGACAGTCTGACAATCCAGCTGGCTCAACTCGCTTTTTCTCCCATGGTTAGTTCATTAAAAGAAGCTGAGGGGAGTGAACAAGTGAAAGTTTTAAACCGAGAAGGGGAGTTCGTGTGTCAAACGGTCCATGGTTTCTATCTTAATGGCACACAGGGAGTGAAGATTTCTCCCCCAGAAGTTATGTTAGATTTGGGCGATACTTTAGTGGCTCTCAAAGTCGAGGAGACGACAAATGCCGCTGGTTTACCAACCTATGAATGGGTTCGTTATGAATACTCGCTAGAAACGAAGCAGGTTAAGTCTGACCCGGTTACAATGCTTTTACAACGAAAGTACCGTGTGTTTCCCACAGAATCCTTCCAGTGGCCAAACCTTCTTTCGAGCTGTGATATTACGCAACTGCCATGGGATCGGTTGCCAAGCCATGTCCAGGAGAAACAGCTTACCCCGTCGGACATGTCTGTACAGTCGCTACATCTTCGGTTAAATTCTTCTGATGCAAAAGAACCTCGGTTTGCGAGTGTTACGTTTACCGTTCTACGGGACGGCAAAACAGTTACGCTTCACACAACCGTAGGGAGCTCATATGTACAAAGGGATGCGCGATGACTTCTAACCGAACATTGTCTGGATCAGCAATTGCTTTGGCGGTGTTAGGTATTGCGGCAGTCGCGACATTCTTGTTAGGAATTGTACAAATTTTTCCGCAACAAGTGCGAGAGAGTCAGCGAATAGTTGCAAGAGATCAAGCTGAATACGCGGCATGGGCAGGTGCTGAACATGCGCTCCTTGAGTTAAAGCGATCACGGGGGGAATCAAAACGGTTTGAGTTGTCTGCCGAGCAGCAGAAGGATCCTACCCGAGGGATGCCGTACGTACTCCTTTCTCAAAAGCAAGCGGCGTGCCTTGTGAATGGATGTTTGTCGTATCGGCAGCTCTTGGGTTCTCTTAAAAATGCGAGCCCTGTTTCATTTCCCTTAGGGAATGACAAAAGTGCTGCACATTATGATCTGCTCGTAT
>DASWYB010000015.1:0-3634 GCA_036405195.1 Patescibacteria group bacterium | reverse complement strand
CTCCACTGTCGGCGTTTTTGGCCTCAAAGATTTGATCCTTAGTGAAAGTTTTACCCCAAACGTTGAAGAATGAACCTAGTTTAACATGACCTTTCTTAACAGGCCCATCCATGACTTCCCAGTGCAGAACCCCGCCAGGATCGTGCGTGTGAATGTCGGTCATTTTCATCATTGGGTCGTAGAACTTGTTGCTGGCATATTGGGCGCCGACTCCTATATTAGCTGGTATCTCTTGTTTTTGCCCATTAATAACAATCGATAGTTCGGGATGATAGTGTACTCCCTGCTCGGAAATAGTATCGTTATCCTCGCCCGTAAATGAGTTCGTCAATTTCTGTTGCGGATTATTCATCGTAATCCCAATGATGCTGCCTAAAATGACAACGGTAATACCAATAATAATGACTACGCCTTTATCCATATCGCTCCTCATATTTTTTATGTGTACCAACTATAGTGCTAAGCAGTAAGCGAGGGATAGATTTTAGGATGAATAAGGCCTTGAGCAAAGGCTCTCACAAGATTGTTAAATAAGTTACTTTCGGGATCGTCGCGCCAAAAACCCGGCGGCTTTGAGTCTTTGTCTCGTGTCAAGAAAAAGGTAATCGTTCCAACTACTGTAATAAAGAGAAGAATTAACAAAGGGGTAAAGATACTTGAAGCTACGGACGTAAAGGTACTCTGCCAAAGCGAAATATGTTCAGCTATGGTCATATCGCAGTTAGGCTCTGTAGGCATGAGCAGGCACGTATGCTCTTTTGTGTCTGATGCCATTTGCATCGAGGAGGCTAATCCGAGTAGACTCGTCGCAACAAATATGAGTCCAGTAATTGCGATAGTGAAATGAATAATACGTTTGCTCATAACTTCCCTTATCTTTACACATTATCGAGTTGAAGTCGACGTAATAATTGGGCATTCAGCGCAACAACCACGGTACTAATAGACATAAGTCCTGCACCAAGGGCAGGTGGCAAGATAAGGCCCCAGGGAGCTAAGATGCCTGCGGCTAGTGGGATTGCAATAACGTTATATCCCGTTGCCCAGACAAGGTTTTGAACCATCTTTTTGTATGTTGCTTTAGAGAGTCGAATGATCTTTACCACGTCTCTCGGATCGCTCTTGACTAAGATAATACCAGCAGATTCAATGGCGACATCGGTTCCAGCCCCAATCGCTATACCAACATTCGCTTGCGTCAGAGCCGGAGCGTCATTAACGCCGTCGCCAACCATCGCGACTTTGCTCCCATCTTTCTGGAGTTCTTTTACTTTGTCGACCTTATGTTCGGGTAAAACTTCCGCAAAGTATTCCGTAACCCCCAGCTCCTTCGCTACCCATTTGGCAACACCTTGCGAGTCGCCCGTCAACATAGCTACACGAACACCGAGGTTGTGAAGTGACTGAATGGCTTCTTTTGATTCAGGGCGAACCGTGTCAGCAATCGTGACGGCACCGAAGATATTCTTCTCTTTAATGAGATAAATAATTGTCTTACCCGCTTCATCGGCTGCCTTAATTTTTGCCTCTAAGCTTGTAGGTAGAGCGGCTTTCTGCTCAGCCAACATTCTTGGTCCGCCGACAAAGTAGGTATCGTTCCCGACCTTGGCCGTGACTCCTTTCCCCTTAAGAGCACTAAAGCCGGTTACATCGGTCAGCTTGACCTTCTTTTCTTTTGCGGCGGCCACTAAGGCCCGACCGATTGAGTGTTCACTGGGTGCTTCGACAGAAGCAATGAGGCTGAGGATCTCATCTGGCGCTACCTTTCCTGCAGAATAGACATCGCTGAGGCCTTGTTCGCCTTTCGTGAGGGTGCCGGTTTTATCAAAAAGTACTACATCGATATTACGGGCTGCTTCCAGAGCCACGCGCTGACGAACGAGCAACCCATTTTGAGCAGCCTTTGAGGTCGATATAGCCGTCACAAGTGGTACCGCTAAACCAAGAGCGTGGGGACAGGCTATAATAAGGACGCCAACCATGCTCTCTAACGCGAAGTTGACTCCAGCTCCTGCGGTCAGCCACCCGACAAGTGCGCCAACACCGGCAATTAAGGCGATAAAGGTAAGATAAAAGGCAGCTTTGTCGGCGAGGATTTGGGCTTTTGAGTGTGAAGCTTGTGCTTCGGCAACAAGCCGCATTATGCCAGCTAAGGCTGTATTCTCACCGATCTTTGTAACTTTTACCTTTAGTGACCCCGATTCATTAATGGTACCAGCAATAACCGCACTACCGACCGTTTTCAGTATAGGCTTTGATTCGCCGGTAATCATGGCTTCATTAACCGTTGATTCCCCTTCAACGATTTCCCCATCAGCCGGTATCTTAGCACCGGGACGAACGAGCACAATATCGCTAGCTTTAAGCTCTGCTATGGCTACTTTTTTCGTTTCCCTGCCTTGAACAAGCTCCGCCTCGTCTGGAAGAAGCTTCGCTAGTTCTTTTAGCGCACCTTGGGCACTGGCGACTGATTTCATCTCAATCCAGTGACCCAGCAGCATGATAGTGATAAGCGTTGCAAGTTCCCAAAAGAACTCCGATCCCTTAATGAAGAAAGTTGTGGCGACGCTATAGCCATAGGCCGCGATAATAGCGAGCGAAATAAGAGTCATCATGCCCGGCAGCTTAGCTTTTATTTCAGCAAGTGCGCTCTTAACAAAAACTGTCCCACCGTAAAAGAATATGATTGTACCGAGGACAAATGAGAGCCACTGTGAGCCGGGAAAGGTTGGCGCCGTAAAGCCAAGCCACATTTGGATCATATGAGAGTAAAAGATGACCGGAATGGTTAAGGCTAGGCTAAGCCAGAAACGGTCACGAAACATATCGGGGTTGTGGCCAGCGTGTTTATCGTGCTCGCTATGTCCATCATGTTCTGCGTGAGCTGAATGACTGGCTTGTGGTAAGTGATGGGAGCAGTAATGATGGGTGACGCCGTGTTGATCTTTAACCATGTGTTCAGCGATCATACCGCAAAGCTCACACTTTGTTTCTTTAGCTAGAGGTGCCTGATGGTTGTGGTGCTTATGTTCGTGCTGCATAATTGCTCCCTTATTTTCTCTTTTGCGTGAGGTGATGCTTAAGCTTAACGACGGCAAAGATTTTAACAGCGAAGATAACGACAATGAAGCCAAGAGTGAGGTAAGAAATATTTTGAAGGAGGGCAGTGTTATAAAGCGAGATAGTAGCACCGACGTGTATAAAGATAAAAAGAATAACTACAATCGAAATTGCAGCAGGGATAGCGTAATTTCGCCATGAGCCTGGCATCAGAGTCATGATTTGCATCTTGACCGCAGAAAAGTCCTCGGCGCGGACGTTTGCTTCGTCAATGCCTAATGTGCTGAGCAAGGATTTCATTGCCGCAACCATTTCCGATAGCCCAGCAATGTAATAGATGGGCCGTTCCAAATCACTCACATATTTCCTGATCATCGCTTGATTGATGATTCCGGTTTCGCCCTTCCATACCTGCGCTGATTTCTCAGGCTCAGTCATCGTTGCCACCAAGGTAAGGTTTGGATTTTGCTGACGGAGTATTTCGAGTTCAGCTAAATAGGGTGCATCTTCTGGTCGTCGGTTTGAATAGAAAAGAACCATCTTATGCGATAGTTTTCGCTCAATAGCATCTTTA
>DASWYB010000014.1:0-5260 GCA_036405195.1 Patescibacteria group bacterium | reverse complement strand
TAGTTTTATTTGTCAGTTCAAGCAGCGAAATATAGATGTCAGCCAGAAAGAGATAATGGTTGCGAAACTTTGACGTATAGACCGGATCCCTCCTTAACCGACTGAGATGTTTCGTATTACTGTCTGTATGGGCTTTGAGATAGGTACGGCCTAGTTTGGCTAGTGAGTAGATAGCTGGAGAAGCTGGAATGGTTTTCGTGTAGTACTGAGTGATGTAGTTTTGGGATGTAAGTTCGTTAAGCCATTTGAGGATGTGTGCGTGGTTCTTGTGGTGTAGGAGGGTTTGGATATGAGAGCGTGTTAAAAAGCGGAAGCGGTAAAGCAGGAGTAATATTTCGAGTTGTCGAGATGTGAGAGTTGTTTGGGTAAGCTGGGTCATAAGCGTAGAAGAGAGAAATATAATATATAAATATAAGCGTACGTTATTTTATTTTCTAAACCTGTAGTAGCGCGGAAAATACTATCATACGGCTGATAGCTTTTACGGCAGGGTATCAACTGCCTCTTGAGCTACCGTCAGAGCCTTTTTCGCCTTTGGTTTAGCATCTGGAACAACTTCTTTCGGCGCAGGTTTTTGATAGACGATAGCGTAATTACTACGCGAGGCCTCTACTAACTTTTCGATCTTTGCCTCATCTTTAGGAGCGTTCATCGGCAAGGTTTCGCCGGAGAATGCATCAGTCGGCTCCATTGCCGCGAGACGCATATAAAAGTGATAACGCGGTAAATTGCCGATGTCGCCAGGCTGTACAAGCGGTGAGAATTGAGACAGCATGAGTTCTTCGTCAATTGGGCTAGCGGTACGGAAACAAACAACCGTGCCGGTATTGGCCAGAATAACGTTTACAGTATTCCGATCTGACTGCTGCGCAGTAGACTGCTCAGCAATAGTAACGCGCAAGCCGAATTTGCGGCCGCCGGAAAGAAGCTTCGTAAACGAGCTGGTAGCAAAGTTTTGGAACTCATCGACGAAAAGATAGAACGGTGTACGGGTAGCACGTTCGTTTCTGGCTCGACGCATAGCAGCTTGTTGAATCTTGGCAATAATCATCGTGCCTAAAAGTTGTGACGTGTCTTCGCCGAGCTTACCTTCAGCTAAATTACAAATAAGGATCTTACTTTTATCTAGAACTTCATCGAACTTAATAGTGGACTTTGGTTGCTCTAAAATCCTCTTAGCCGTTGGCGAGAATAAAAATCGTCCAACTTTAGCGGTAACGCCACTAACCATCTTTACGACTTGATAGCCACCGGCTTTACCGAATTCCTGTTTCCAAAAATTAATGAGATTTTCATCAGTCAGGGTGCGAATCGTTTTCTTGCGAACTTCAGGATCGTTAAGTAAGTCATAGATGGTGAAAATTGTCGCATCCGGCACATTGAAAGCGGTATAGATCGTATTGCGAAGAATGTATTCGATACGATGCGCATCCGTATTCTCGTCTTTGTTAAATACCCGACGGAAGATTGAGATAACGCTTTCGCAGACAAGTTCTTTTTCAAGTTCCAACTCGTCTTCATCCAGGTCAGGTGTTAGCTCAAGTAAGTTCACGCCTATTGGGTGTTTGATATCAAACGGGTTGAAGTAGATAAGATCGTCTATTCGAGATTCCGGAACTGTAGCAACTAAATCTTCAGCCAAGTCGCCATGAGGATCAATTACCGCTAGTCCACGACCTTTGCGAATATCATCTTTTGCCATGTGGTAAATAACGGTCGATTTACCCGAGCCCGTTTGCCCGATTAGGTACATGTGACGCGAGCGGTCATCGTCCGTCAGGCCAACATCGCTCGATGAATTACCGTAATTATTTACGCCAAATACGACATCTAGGTTGTGGTTATTTTTTAACGACAACGGAGCTGGCAGCTCTTGGCTTTTAGATTTAATTAGATCTTCGGTTCGAGTGGTCTTCGTGTGTGGGAAGTGGTAGAGGTCGGATAGTTCTGAGCTAGAAAGAATTGGATTTTGAATAAATAGACCTACTGACAAATGCCGTGACTCGAATGATCTTACTTGGTTACGAACGGATAGTAAGTAATTTTTTCGGACGACAATCGACTGTTGCGGGCTAGCAAATGGCCGAAAAGCTGCGACAAGTTCATCGGTTCGATATTGAGCCGCTTGTTCTGTATTTGCCACCACGTAAATGCGTAACGACACTTCAAACAAGTGCTGATCGAGCTTGCTTTTAATTATTTCACCAAGTTCTTTTTCGTAAGGATTGGCGCTGTCTTTAACGTGTGTTTCAACTGTCGATTGAAGAATAGGAATCGATTTATTTGTCGGATCAAATATCAAAGAGGGCAAAGAAATGACTAACCTAACGGCTCCATCAATAAGCCATGCCAACGACCGGAAGATTACCTTGATAGCATTCGGCATATAAGCTGATCGATTCTGAATCAGTGGCGACAATGGCAATCCTTGGCCGATTCTACGCTTTAGTTCGTGTGTACGCTGGATGATGCGGCGATGCAATGACGGCAATACCGGAGTTAAGACCAGTTGAAATGCTGTTAGTTCGTTCAATGCCAGTTTTGTCATATGACCAGTGAGGTATGACATCGGGTCATGTTCTGCGAGTGCTTTTTGATCAAGAAGGGGCAAGACAAAGTCTGACGATAGCTTCAGTTCAGCGATGCGAACAACTTTCTGATCTTCTGATGAAACATAGTCTTCAACTTCTCGGATCTTTATATCTGGCAGAAAAGAAAGCATGCTCCGTTGAAAGGCCTCAGCTTCTTTTTGAGGAACACTGACGATATACCGGATACCACTGTCTTTTGTTGAAACTAGCTCGAATGAGTAAACCTTCTTTTGCCCGAGCAGTCGCTCCTTTATTCGCTGCGACTTAGATCGGCTATGCAGTAGAACGTACAATTGCTCTGTAGCAAAAGCGGATTTCGTGTTGTCCGAAGGGAATGTTAATTCTAAAAATGTCTTAGCGTACTCTTTTCGGTTTACGACATTGCGTACGATCGTGAGCAGTATAGAAATTACGATGAGTGCAACGAGTACGATTACTATAGGTGTTATCACCAGCAAAATAGTCGACCAAAAGGAGTTAAGGTCACTAAGCGTCCAAGTATGCGAAAGTGAGAAGAGGTCGGTTATGGGCGTATCTCCTGCAGATAACCTGAGAAAGTATCATCGCCCTCCTTATTGAGTTAGGTTTAACACAACCACACAGGAGAAGTAAAGGGAGTACAATAAAATTTAATATATTTTTAATAAACCAACCAAGCTATTGACAGCTTATCAGACGACATGATAAAAAGGCCTCAGCTAGGTTTAAAGTCTTAACTAGTTAATAATTAAGCAAATACATACGAGTCACGCGGCAGCGTCTCGTCGGGAGGGGAGGAGGTTATACATGCAACGACTCCGTTCCCTTTTTGGTGCCTTGTGCCTATCTCTCATGGTTGTGGCTTTGACAACCAATCCTGCGTTTGCCGCGGAATCTGCCGACTTGTCGAAGGTGCAGAATTTTATTCAAAATATTATCCAAGTACTTGTGACGTTGGCCGGCCTGCTTGCAGCCGGTTTTTTAGTCGTCGGCGGCATCGGCTACATCACTAGTTCCGGTAATCCGGAGACTCTCGACCGATCGAAGAAGACCATCATCTACGCTGGACTTGGTTTGGCCATCGCTATTGGAGCCTTCGTCATCAGCAACATTGTGACCGACCTGGCTAAAAACGCTTTTGGCGGTTAGGAGCACTTATGAAGAAGGTCATTCCCACCTTACTCTTGGCGGGAATCCTTTTGTCTCCCGCCGGTGCACTCGCTGCTTCGAATACTGAAGTAGCTAACTTTACGCGTGACACACTGACGATCTTGATGAGCCTGGCCTCTATGGCGGCCGTGTTCTTTCTGATCCGCGGAGCGTATTTGTATATAACTTCCACCGGCAAACCGGAAGCGTTGGATGAAGCCAAACGGACGATCCGCAATGCACTTATTGGACTAGCGATCGTTATCGGAGCTGGAGTGTTCTCGTCCATCTTGAATACCGCGTTTTCAGAACCAAGCGCTGGCAATCTTGGAACGGCGATTAACCTCAGTCCAATTCTTCCGGCTGAAGAAACTGGTTCTTTGACCCGTATTCTCCTGGATGCCGTTTCCGGTTTTCTGCAAAACATTATCCAGTCAGCAACTCAGCCGATTATCGATGGGATTACCGGATTCTTAACAAACACACCATCTCTCGCGACAAACTCAGTAGTCTTTAACTTCTGGCTGCTAATGGTCGGCATTACTGACTCACTCTTCGCTATCGTCATTGCCATGCTTGGTTTGCACGTGATGAGCGCTGCCAGTTTCGGATTCGAAGAATTAAGTCTCAAAGAACTCTTACCTCGAATCGGTTTAGCCTTCTTACTCGCCAATACCTCAATCTTTCTTATCGACTGGGTTATTGCCCTTTCTCAGACCATGATTACGGCGGTATTGCACTCGACGGGAGGACTCGGCCAAGCCTGGATTCTTAATGCCTTCGATCCAGCAACGTTACTCAGTGGCGGCACAGTCTTAATTACACTTATCTTCATGGTCGTCTTTGTCTTGTTGGCGATCGTTCTATTGCTGTTCTATATTAGCCGATTAATGCTTCTGGCGTTCGGGGCAGTTATTTCGCCACTCATCTTTCTTATCTGGCTCATGCCGCGTTGGACAGACTTTGCCGACAGCGCCATTAAAGCCTATATGGTGACAATCTTTACGCTCTTTATTCATGTAGTGATTATTCAACTGGCTTCCGCCTTCTTAACCGTTCCTGACCAAGTCGGTACCAATCCGTTTATCTCGATTCTCATTGGTATCGCTCTGTTCTCCATCCTTTTGAAGAGCACAGCTACAACGATGCAGCTAGCCCTGTCATCACAAACCACCGGAGCCTTAAAGAAATTCAGTGGCCAGTTACTCAACGTCTTAAGTCCAGCGACGGCCGCTACTAAAGTACGAGTCATTAGCCGACACGGGAGGTCTGCATGAGAACAACGGTTGTTCCCGCTCAGATTACATCAGTCGAAGACCGGATCGCCGGCAATTTCACCTTTGCTCAAGTCTTACTCCTGATTGTTCCGCTTCTTGTTGGCACCGCTATTTACGTCGGCGTAGAACCGCGATCGGATTTAAGCACTGTCAAAACCATACTAGTGTGCGCTCAATTCCTCTTCTTTGGTGCATTGGCAATTCGCTACAACGGCAAAATTCTCGCTCAGTGGCTTGTCGTCTACTTTGCCTTCTACCTTCGTC
>DASWYB010000013.1:0-8354 GCA_036405195.1 Patescibacteria group bacterium | reverse complement strand
GGATTTGGAAGAGCAAACAAGAGAGCGGTGAGCCCACCGAAGAACGCCACGGTCCCCCCATACGACTTCGAACTCAAAAGCAAGAGTACGCCAAGAATCCAAAGCCCTAAATGAAGGCGCTTATACTGGCGGATTGAGAAAAGAATCCAAGGAAGCGAAATAAGCAGCACAATCCCAACATAACGAGCAAATGTATTAGGAAAAAAGTAGGAAGCAGTAACTCGGTCGGTATCGGCATACGGTAAAAACCCGGTCAGCTGCATCCCCCCTAAAATAAGGAGAGGCACCAGCGAGTAGAACAGAGCACGAATCGGTTCAGAGAGAGTAATAACCCGGTTAGCGAGTAGTTGATAGGCAAAATATCCCACCAATAAAGGTTGAGACAGTCGGCTCGTCCACAGTCCTACTGCGTTGCGTAGAGGATGGGTAAAGAGGAGAGCATACGCCAAGGCCCCAAGAAGCAAAAGGATAACCCATACATACGAGCGATGCTGAACAGGACGAATCGGTACACCACCCGTAAGGGCATTTAGCACCCCCAGAAAGATAAATCCTAAGGATAAAATATTCAAGGTACTAATAGCAACCGGCGTTTTTATGAGGTATTGCAAGGACAAAGGAATGAGAAAGAGAAGGGCGAAAAGCCACCATTTTTGAAGCGTTATGAGATGAGTACGGATAGACATAGTAAAGGGTTTATAAAGAGAGAGCGCTTCTAGGTCCTGTTGGTACCCAGTTTCGCCTACTAGCTCAACTGGATGACGGAGCCCTCCTAGAGTCGCTTCCTGTCAACTTTAGCATAGCGGGGAAAAAACAGCTATAATAGTCAGCATATGACATCTTTCCAGCGATTCTCTCTTCCGGTGGTAGCGGCCTGCGCTTTAGGAGCTCTTCTTTTTTTGTTCGTCCCTCAGGACCCTCGTATTGCATTTGCAGCCGCTGCAGGAGGCATTGTTTTGCTCGGGTTATTCGCAGCGTTCCGTTCAATTCGCCTCTTTCCTCTTATTATTATGGTGAGTTTAATTATTGGCCAACTGGTTCGACTGAGTATCTCAAGCGGGTCCTCAGGTGCACTCCTTTTAACTGACATTGCTACCGGTGCCTACGTAACCATTGGTGTCATACATATGCTCCTAACCAAAAAATCTCCCCCACGGACCCTCTCGGTCGTTGCCCTTATCGGGGTAGTAGGATGGATGTTCATCTCCCTCCTCTTTGGTAGTCGTGATCTCGCTGGCACCGAAATTATAATTGCGCTCTTTTATGCCATTCGCTTTACCCTTATGATAGGAGCGATTATCGTGACAGCCAGCTTCTACCCTCAAAAAGCAAACCTTGCCCAGTTACTCAATTGGCTTATCGTCACTGGAATCATTTTAGTCCTACTAGGATTTGCTCAAATTACTTTTCTTCCAGATTTTAGGTTTATGGCTCGTTATGGTTGGGATCCTCATCAAGGCCGTATGCTTTCTACCTACTTTGATCCAAATTTCTTTGGGATGTTTTTAGTGATTATTTTTTCTCTCCTGCTTTCGCGTTTTTTCTTTTTCCCGAAAGCCCAACTGACAATTGTGGCATTACTTCTTTTCATCGCAGCGGCAATATTACTCACCTATTCTCGCAGTAGCTATCTCGCCCTTCTTATTAGCCTAGGGATCATACTCACAATCCGTTCCTGGAAACTTGTCCTTATTATGGGGATAGCCCTCACCGTCGTCAGTTTGAGTATCCCTCGGGTGAAAGAGCGAATCATTGGTGCTATTACCGTAGATGAAACAGCCGTTGACCGAATCGAATCGTGGCAAGAAACATTCGTTATTATCCGCTCCAGCCCTTGGATTGGGGTGGGATACAATGCGTATGGGCCAGCACAGGTTAAGTACGGACTAAAAAACAATCTACTTGGACGATCATCACAGGGCAGTGATTCGAGCGCACTTCTCATCCTCGCCACAATGGGCGTAATAGGGTTAGCATTTTTTACATTCCTCTTTGGCAGTTTCTTATATGAAGCCGTTATCCTGTATCGTCATACAAAAGATCCTTTTTGGCAGAGTCTCGGATTGGCTATTCTCGGGATATTACCCGCCCTCCTTATCCATAGCCAATTTGTTAATAGTCTTTTTTACCCACTCATTTTAGTCCCACTCACATTTCTTTTAGCAACTCTCATACAGGGAGTGCGACGACTAGGCACACAAGCCTAAGCCTCTTGGATCGTAAGCGTTTGCCTGATAGCATAGAAATATGGAAACAAGGAGAGGACACTATTTTCTGTTTTTCACGGTGCTGCTCGGCCTCGTTTTTTTTAGTTACTTAAATCAACTTATTTTTCGCTACAGCGTGCCACCAGGCTTAGATGCAGTACCCCACAATGAAGTGGTAAGAAACATCCTAAACGGCGATATTGGCCAGATCTTTCGTTATCATACCCTCTGGCATATTTTGACCATACTCCTGAGCTCAGTAACCAGACTTCCAACCATCACAGCTATGGCTTGGTTGGGCCCATTGCTCTTAGTGACAAGCTCCATTAGCCTGTATATTTTCAACCGTCGCTTCTTTAGTCCTCTCGCTGGCTACACGAGCCTTTTACTTTTAGGATTCACGTCTCTCCAGCCCCTCCAGACCCTTTATGACGGAAGCTTCCCTAACGTTTTAGCCGCCGGAACAGTACTCCCTTTAGCCTTTATTTTGTTTGAAAACATATTTCACTCCGTTAAAAAAGCACGAGCAATTTTTCTCTTTGTCCTTGGATTTATTATTCTTGCTTTTTCTCATCACCTCACGACCCTGTATGCACTCGCTACTATGGGCATATTCTTACTTGTTTTTCTCACACAATACTGTCGTCAAAAAAGAATCAGTTGGTTCCTTATTTTATTCGTACTGATAGTATCTTTACTACTCGGATTTCTCACTCTCAACTGGCTGTTACATAGCCCCCTCACTGAAAACTCCGTCTTTAGTCTCGCAAATCAGTTTATGGCAACAAGCTTTCACTACCCCTTTATTCACTTCAAAGGAGTCCTTGACGATCCCAACGCAATATGGCGGATCAGCCTTTATCCTCAAGAAATCGGAGAAGCGGTTGTCTACCTCGGAATAATGGGATTTTTTGCAGGCCTCTACTTTCTCAAAAAAAGGCCCGCCGACACAGCTTGGAATGCAGTCGCTCTTCTTATTATATGGAGCTGTGTTCTTTTCCTGGGATCCCGGATGGAAGCACTGGCATATCCCGTTCGATTAGCGCGGGACCTTGCAATCCCATTAGCCTTGCTGAGTGGCGTTTTTGTCCATCTTGTATGGAGCTATATTGTTGAGCATGGACTCCCACGCTGGCTCTTTGCAGTCATTATTATCTTGATTATTTTCCTTGCCTATCCAAGCACGACAAAACGGTTTGCAATTGCAACTCACCCTAGTAACTTGGTCCATCACCTACCTGTTGATCAACTGGCCTCTGATTATCTTGAGAAAAACACTCCTGAAGGATCGAAAATTCTGATTTTCCACGATAATTATTACCTCGGATTCTTCCTCCCAAACCGAGAAGTGATGTGGCAGTTACCAACGGCGATGATTCCTAAAGTCCTTCACTTGGTAGATTTAAAGGAAACCCTTAAAGGGATTGATTATGTCTATGTTGAAGAGAGACCTGACCGAGAAAGTAGCCAAGTGAATAATACTGATATTACATATAATTATCTTCGCTCACCCGTGGTAAAATTAGTTGCTACATTTGAGCAACCCGAAAAGAAGATTTATTTATTTCGGGTCGTAGGGGCGGATAAGTAGTCCTGTAAGGCTTCCTGCCACTTCCGTACCGGTGTAATACGTTTGAGCTTGTCTTTATTCAATACAGAGTAAGCGGGACGTACGGTCGGATCGGAAAAACGAATTGCCGCTTCTTGGGTAGTAATAGGAATTACCTGATTTGTTAACCCTTTGAGCCGAAGAATTTCGCGAGCAAAATCAGCCCAGGATGCGCTGCCTTCGTTAGTCGCATGATAAATTCCCGGTGTCTGAGTCTGTAAAACCTGGCTGATATAATGGGCTAAATCCACAGCGTAGGTTGGCGTACCATACTGATCAGAGACGACTGGCAACTCTTCCTTTGTTTGGGCTAATGTAATAATTGTCTGAACAAAGTTTTTACCTGCGCCATATAACCATGCCGTGCGAAGAATATAGTGATCACGAACCAAGTCTTGCACAAGTAGTTCTCCCGCAAGCTTGGAACGGGCATATACACTTTGTGGATTTACTGCATCATGCTCGTTATAGGGTTTATCTGACTCTCCCCCAAATACAAAATCTGTTGATATGTATACAAATCTGCAGCTATGCGCCCGGGCATATCGAGCAAGATTATAGGTTCCGTCTAGGTTAACCCGGTAGCAGACATCTGGATCTACTTCGGCCTGTTTTACATTTGTATACGCTGCGGTATGGATAATTAAGTCGGGCGAGAACGATTCCAGAGCCGTACGACACGATTCCGAATCCGTAATATCGCATGTATCTATATCAGCCAAGAAAAGCTTATGCGTGGCAAACTCCGCCTGGCAGGCCTTTCCTAATTGTCCCTGTGCCCCGGTAAGAAAGATCCTCACTCCCACCTCCTTATTGATAAATGCGTTCGGCTTCTTCTTTACGCTTTCTCCACCACGCTTCGTGAGACTGATACCATTCGACAGTTTCTTCAAACTGAGACCGGGCCTTACCCGAAGGCTTCCAGCCTAAGGACGCTATCTTTTCAGTATTAAGGGCGTAACGAAAATCATGATTGGGCCGAGGATCAGGGATATATTCAATCATCTCCTCTGGATCTTTGTGAAGTATCTCACATAACCATAACGCCGCCTGTTTATTGGTAATTTCGGGGTCATGATTGGCGGCTATATTATACGCCTCTCCGAGTTGGCCATGCTCTAAAACAAAATTGAGAGCCTCAGCGTGAATAGGAGCGTACAACCAATCGCGAACCTGTAAACCTTCACCCCATAGTGGAATTTTCTTTCCCATAAGAAGATTGGTAATCCAACGTGGCAAGGCTTTTTCGGGGAACTGCCACGGACCAAAATTATTCGTCGTTCGGCTCACTAAAATGGGGGCACCTTTAGCGGCATACTCTAAGGCGAGATCATCAGCAAGTGACTTTGACTTTGAATATGCCGACGTAGCTTGGCTGTCACCCTTTATCTTGTCAGCTTCCGCAAAGTATCCGTTTTCAATTGATCCATATACCTCATCAGTAGAGATATGTAAGAATCGTTTAACATTGGCTCGTAACGATTCATCAAGCATAACTCGGGTACCTTCAACATTCGTACGGTAAAATACATCCGGGTCAAACTCACTTCTGGTATTATGACTTTCAGCTGCAAAATGAGCGACCCAATCAATTCCTTGGACCGCCGTACCAACGCATGCCGAGTCACAAATATCGCCCACCACTAGCTTTACTTTTGAACCGAGTGGTTCTAAATTATCACGACCACCCGCATACGTGAGTTTATCAAGGACAGTAACATCATGCCCCAGGGAAACCATATGGTAGACGAAGTTCGTTCCAATAAAGCCAGCACCGCCCGTTACAAGTATTCGCATAGAACTCCTTCTACCCTTTGGTCATTTCCCATATATCGGCGCCGAGAAAATCCCATGGCAGCCGGCCTTCATCTGGTTTTTCTAAGTTAAACTGCTGATTGACAAAATAAATAATAGAAGCGGGCGCATCGCCGAGATTGGCGGCCCCATGAGCCACACCACGAGGGATATAGAGTAATCGGGACTTCCCTCCCCCCATAACAAAACGCATGGTAACCCCCTTGGTCGGAGAATTTTCTCGCTGATCAGAGAGAACCACTAACAGCCGTTCATGAGGAGGAATAAACCAAACATCTTCTTGATTCATATGAAGGTGAAACGCTTTGACTGCGCCCGGCAAAACTTGCGAGTAGCTCATTTGCTTGGCTTCAAAATCGGGAAATAGCTGGCTGATGCCTTTATCAAACCTCCCTAACTCCATAAAATATCCGCCATCATCAACAAAACAAGCGATGTCTTTGGCCACGACTCCTTCAATTTGAGGAGCCTTTTCGTAGGATTGAATGGTGTACACTTCTCGAGAATCAGCCGTTAACAAGTCTGGTGTCATGCCGCTCCCTTTTTAGCTTTTTCCGCCATAATATTATTAGCCCGTAAGAGACTGTCGAACGTTCCTGCATCTTCCCAAATTCCGTCAATAAGCCGTACATCTAACTCTCCGTCCTTGAGATACTTTCTGTGCAAGTCGGTAATTTCAAGCTCTCCCCGAGCCGAAGGAGCGAGATTTTTGGAATACTCAATAACCCGGTTATCATAGACGTATAACCCCACAATGGCGTAATTGCTCTTTGGCACTTTCGGCTTCTCTTCGATTGAATACACTTTATTATGCTCATCAAAGGCAACAACACCGAAGCGTTCGGGATCATGAACTTCTTTGGCAAAAATTCGGCCGCCTTTATCAAATGAACGAATGGCATCCGAGAAATCATAATCGAAAATGTTATCACCCAAAATAAGTGTGACATTGTCTTTCCCAATAAAGTTCTCCCCAATCACAAAGGCTTCTGGGAGGCCACCTGGGCTATCTTGAATTTCATAACTAAACTTTGCCCCAAAGTCTTTTCCCGATCCAAGCAAATTAAGAAAGTGTCCTGCATAGTCAGGTGAAATGATAATGAGAATATCTTTTATCCCCGCTCGAACGAGCGTTTCAATCGGATAAAAAATCATCGGTTTATCATAAATCGGTAAGAGCTGCTTCGACGTAATTTTCGTTAACGGTCGCAGTCTGGTCGCTCGGCCACCAGCAAGAATAATACCTTTCATAGGGCTCCTTTACCTGTCTAAAATAACATGCCTGACACTGTTTGCAAAACATCCCCTTACAATTCCCTTGCTCGAAATGATACCGCACGTTAGTATGCAGGTATGAAAATTGCAATTATTGGTACTGGCTATGTAGGACTTGTTACGGGTGCGTGTTTGGCAGAATCTGGCCATATGATTACGTGTATCGATAAAGACATGGCAAAGATAGAACGCTTGAAAAACGGAGAGATCCCCATCTACGAGCCCGAACTCGATGATTTAGTCAAGCGAAACTCTGAAAAAGACAGGCTCCTCTTTTCCACTGACCTCGCGAAGACGTTGCCGGATGTGGATGTTGTTTTTCTTGCTGTCGGCACTCCACCGAAAAAAGATCATAGCGCCGACCTATCTGCTGTTCAAGCTGTGAGCAAAGAAATCGGTCAGAATCTCACTCGTCATATCCTCGTGGTAACCAAATCGACCGTTCCAGTGGGCACTTCTGAGCTTGTAAGATCAACTATTCAGAAACACCTCAAGCAGCCAATTGAGTTTGACGTTGCTTCTAACCCTGAATTTTTACGGGAAGGAGCTGCAGTCAAGGACTTTATGGAGCCAGACCGGATTGTCGTAGGTATTGATAGTCCGAAATCAGAAGCTTTACTGCGAGAGATTTACCGACCTTTTATCCAAAAAGACATTTCTTTTATCACAACCACAATTAAAAGTGCCGAAGTAATTAAATACGCTTCGAATGCCTTCTTGGCTACAAAAATCTCTTTTATCAACGAAATCGCCAACTTTTGCGAAGCATCGGGAGCCAAAATTGACGACGTGGCAATGGGCATGGGGTTAGATAAACGCATCGGCGCCCGATACCTTCATGCGGGACTAGGATACGGCGGAAGCTGTTTTCCCAAAGATGTTAAAGCCCTAGTCGCAAGCGGAGAAAAGTATGGTGTACCTTTCAAAATACTTCATGCCGTTGAAGCAGTGAATCAGAAACAGCGGTTGAGAATTGTCGAGAAATTAGAAAAGCATCTCGGGTCACTTGCTAGTAAAAGAATCGCCGTATGGGGATTGTCTTTTAAGGCCAAAACCGATGACATCCGAGAATCTCCCGCTCTAACCATTATTGATGCCTTGTTAAAAAAAGGGGCAACCGTTTGTGCCTACGACCCCGTGGTAAAAGAAGTCCCCCAAAAAATCTCTCTGAGCCCCTTCATGTACGATTGCTGTAATGATGCAGACGCATTAGTGATTACGACTGAATGGGAGGATTTTCTCTACCCCGACTTTAGAGAAATAAAAAAACGGCTCCGCACTCCCCTTATTATCGACGGTCGTAATCTTTTTGACCCGGATACGCTTGATCCCATGGGTATAACTTATGATAGCATCGGCCGACCACTCCCCCCACATAACGAGTTACTTTCAAGCTAAATTGCGGCCTATCTGCTTGTCTGTTATTATCGGCTAAGGAGAAAAAAGAC
>DASWYB010000012.1:0-5686 GCA_036405195.1 Patescibacteria group bacterium | reverse complement strand
AGTGCATACTGAAGTGCTTGAGGATAAGTGAGCGGTTCACGAGGTTTCATGGTGGGTTCATTGTACTCATTCCTCTCTACGATGAGAAGGAGGAATGAGCGTACGTGGAGCTTCGTTTGAGACATGTGCTATAAAGGAAGCATGGATCTTACTCGGCAGTGTTATTTTATTCATGGGGGAGATACGCTAAGTAGCTATCGGGCGCTCAAGGCGATCGAAACCCGTTTTTTGAAGAACCAAGATAGCTTGAGTGATTTCATTGTGTATGACCTTGAAGACGTATCGCTTGATACGCTCAAACAGTCTCTCCTCACCACTCCTTTTTTGGTTACGCATCGAATGTTTGTCCTAAAAAATGTTTTTTCAGCGTCAAAGGCAACGCAGGAAGGGATTGTCGCACTCTTGCCAACGATTTCCGATTCAACGTTTGTGGTGATATATGAATCAAAATCCCCTGATAAACGCCTCTCACTTTATTCGTGGCTTACCAAGCATGTTAAAAATGATGAACATGCTGTTCCGCAAGGGGCTGAACTCATTCGGCGAATTCAGCAAATCGCTCAGAATTATGGCGTGACGGTTGCCCCTTCAGCGAGCCAATTTTTGGGGCTACATTATGGCCATAATACATGGCAATTGGATTTAGAGATTCGCAAACTCGCATGCGCCGGTCTCTCTCGTGGAAAACAAGCAATTACCGACGTCGAAATAAAAGAGCTTTCTCTAGCGCAACACGAAGAGCCGGCGTTTGCATTAATGGATGCGCTGCGGGACGGAAATCTTCCGCAAGCAATCCGTCTCTACCGATCATTAATCACTCACGCTGATCCGATGCTGCTAGCCGGTACATTGGCAAGTCAGATTCGTACCTGGGCAAAAATTGTTGCTTGTTTACAAACAGGAGATACGCGTATGGAATCTATTGCTCAACGTTCGGGGGTTAAGCCATTTGTCGTCAAACTGAGTTTGCCGCTTGCGCGCACTCTTTCGATTGTGTCGTTAAAGCGTTGTTACCGTTCGTTGATCCGTTTTGACCGAGAAGTTAAAGATGGATCAACGCCAGGATCCCTTGGAATTTTGTTGCTGATCGTGCGCCTGCATGATACCTTAAATAAGAAGGCTCAACTGTCTTAACATACTTCGCTCACACGATTCGATGTGAACCGCTCCGGTCTTATGAAGGAGGGATACGTGCTGCCCGTACTACGGGAAATTTTTAAAGGGACGACATTTTATTACAAGCAGCTTAATCTTTTTTTGCTGTGTTTAGTCACGCTTACAGGGATAGTAGGCGTGCGCTACTATGCTGAAAGTCAAACGCCACAAGCTTCGACTGATCTGCCTCGGGCTCTCGCGCCTCAAACCGAGGGGAGTCAAGTTTCTTACGATATTGTTGTCCACCCTAACGGTCGGACGGTCGTCAATGGTCGAACGGTTCCGGGTGCGATTACGTATTCCGAAGGCCGGGGAAAATTTTTATTAGTCCTCATTCCTAAAGCCGATGTGTACACCCGATCTGTAGAAGCTAAAGTAACTTTGCCTTTTTCGGTCGATAGTATGGATACTGTGTCTCCTCATATTTACGCGGTTCATGGGGTGGGTAATTCCCGCTTCGTTTCCAATGATCGCCAGACGGTGACTTTTTACGCCCAGGACATCTTTGAAGGGGCGGAACTTTCGATTGGTTTCACCTTCCCAGAAGGCTACCTTAAGTTAAGTCCGATTGGGGCTATCCAATCGTATGCCTCGTCGCTCTCGCTGCCGTTCTGGATTAACTTTGGTCTCTTCGTTATTCCTACTTTTACATTGCTGGTATTAGGGTTTTTAATCCTTAAAAAAATAAAAGCCTATAAACAAGTCTCTAATAATCAAGTATACCCATTAGCTCCCCAGGCGCTTCCTCCTGCAGTGGTAGGAGCACTTTATCACGGTCAAATTGGCAAGCGAGAAATTGCCGCCACCCTTTTTGATCTGGCGAATCGAGGCTTTTTAATTATCCATCATGGCTCCGACATGAACGTTACCTTTAGTAAAGGGGGCGCCCTCTATGGTCAGCAAGCTAATACGCTTCGTCCCTTTGAGGTTCTCTTGCTTCATCAAATCTTTGGACAAGAAGGGTTTGCCAGCCGTTCAAAATCAATCGAAGCAGGACTAGAGAGCGAATTGTTTAGCTCGAAAATTGCGATGACCTTTGTCAACATCTACGATGCGGTCGTTGCCGAAGGCTTTTTTATTCAGTCCCCGAATAAGTACTACTTAAAATATAAAATTGTCGGTATGGTTCTTTTCTTTATATCTTTAGCGGCTCTGATCTATGGTTCGTTTAACTTGCCCGAGCCGGCATACATTCTCTTTGTGTGGGTGGGGGCAATGATTGCGTCGCTCATCATTGTGAATATGACGCCAGGGTTGCCCCGACGCACTGATCGAGGTAATCAAATTTTAAAGCAGTGGATGGGATTCCGTAACTACCTGACGTGGAAAAAGCCAATTGGGACATCGAAGTCGAGTGAGTTTTTTGCATACTTACCATATGCGCTCACGTTTGAGTGCGAACATGCCTGGATTGCGCGTTGGGAAAATGAAGTTCTCACCTTGCCCAAGTGGTTTAGTACGGAACATACTCCCTATACAGCTAAAGATTATCAGGAATCGATTATATCGGTTGTTGAATATCTGTCGGGTCATCTCGTTGCGGCTCGCCCTCCCGACGTGGCATAGGTTCTCCCTACTAAAAAAGAAGGAGCGCTCGAGCGCTCCTTCTTTTTTAGTAGACGGGCGACGGTATTGGCCGGGCCCGATTAAACGGCCAGACGATATAGAAGACTTTACCTATAAAGTCGCTTTTACTGGCGGTCCCCCAAGTGC
Source organism: Patescibacteria group bacterium (assembly GCA_036405195.1). Lineage (GTDB taxonomy): Bacteria > Patescibacteriota > UBA1384 > 2-12-FULL-50-11 > DASWYB01 > DASWYB01. The sequence goes on along the minus strand of DASWYB010000012.1, from coordinate 2,818 downwards.
GAGAGTCGCTGGAAAGAGGACGATTATCGCCAACGAGGTAGTATTGATCGGTCCCGAGGGTAATATCAGGGTAGTTAAATCCTTCGGTGATCATATCGTCGGCAATATAAGATTCTGAAAGGAGTTCGTCGTTAATAAAAACTTTGCCATCTTTAATAGCGAGATGCTCGCCTGGTAGGCCAATAAGGCGTTTAATATATCGTGCCCGTTCCGGGTCGCCGGGGAAACGGAGCACCACAACGTCCCCACGGTGGGGTTGTCCGGTGACGTAGCTAATTTTATTTAAAATATAGGTGTCTCGGTCGTGATATGTTGGATACATGCTCACGCCGCTTAAGGGTAAAATGTCGAAGACAAAATGTTTCACTAACGCTAAAAGTGCAATCACAACGAGCGTTGTGCTTCCTAAACGAAACAAACAACCCGCTTGATAGAACAGGTTGTTGTGTTTCATTATCCCTCCTACAGGATTGTTCGGTCGTCTTACTTCTTAGCTGTTTTAGCAGGGGCTGCTACGGTTTCGGTAGCGGCAGTGCTAAATCGCTTGGCTAAGCGAGCTTTGAGACGATCGGCTTTATTGGCATGAATCACGTGCCGTTTGGCTGCTTTGTCGAGAACGCTAAAAGCGACGCTGAGAGTTTCAGCAGTGGTCTTTTTCAGCGTGTTTTTTACACGCATCTTCCAAGCCTTATTTTCGAGGGCACGGCGTTGACCGACACGGAGTGATTTCTTTGCTGATGCGCTGATTGGCATAAAAGTCTTCCTTTTACTTAAAACCATAGGCAATCTCTTTTTGAGATGCCTCCTGGCAAGTAGTTACAGCCACTATTGTATCTGATTTCCCTTGTTCTGTAAAGACGGATATCCTGCCATTCACTCGTTAAGTCCTCCTTTGACGGACATCGTAAAAGGTGGTATGATCGCATCAACACTTGGAGGGGTGTAGAAGCCTGGTGTAAAAGGCTTAAGAAACGAGGAGAACTTCCCATGGAGCTCACCCCCAAACAGCAAACACTCGAGCGGATTAAGTCCGCTGAAAAAATCCTTTTACTTACACACACCCAGCCGGATGGCGATGCTTTGGGTAGTTTGCTCGCTCTTTCGAGCGCACTGACAAAATTAAATAAAAAAGTCACAGCCGTTGTGGACGATCGTTTCTCTCCTTCGTTCCGTTTTATGCCTGGTGTGAACGATTTGCAAACCGAACTACCGCTCCGTGGCGATTTTGTTATTTCGGTGGATATTGCCAACACGGGTTTGCAAAAGCTTGGCTATAAACGAGACGAAGCCAATCACCGTGTGATGATTGTTGTCACGCCTGCTCACGGCCAACTTCAGCCCGAAAATGTTACGTTTGAAGGTAGCGGCTACGAAGTTGACCTTATTATTACTCTCGATTGTAATTCGATTGATCGGTTAGGCGACTTTTATAATAAGCACGCAACCCTTTTCTACGAGACTCCGCTGGTTAACATTGATCACCACCCAGATAACGAACAGTTCGGTGCTGTTAACTGGGTTGACGTTACTGCCACTTCTACAGCTGAAATTTTAGTTTCTCTCCTCGAGGCGTTAGGTCGCGATGTTCAGCTTATTGACGCTGATGTTGCCACAAACTTGCTTACCGGAATTACGACTGACACGTCAAGCTTCAAAAACCAAAATACGACACCAAAGTCTCTTACTGTCGCCGCACAACTTGTCGCCGCTGGTGCCCGTCAGCAAGAAATTGTCCATCACTTATATAAGGTAAAGCCAATTTGGACACTTAAGCTCTGGGGTAAGGCTCTTGCCAACATTCAGGAACGGCCTGATTTGCGTATCCTTTGGGCAAAGCTTTCTAAACAAGACTTTGCCGATGCCGGCGCCGATGTGGCCGAGACGAAAGGCTTGATTGATGAGTTGCTTAAGACGGCTCAAGGCGTTGCATTTGTTTTCCTTTTAACCGAAAAAGAAGACGGTATCCATATTAGTTTTCGATCAGTCGAGAAAGGTATCCCGGTCTCTGAAGTCGCTAAAGCTTTGGGTGGTGGTGGCCATGACGTTGCAGCTGGCGCCCTCATTGATGACTCTCTCTCGGCCGCCGAAGAACGGGTACTACGAGAAGTCACTGCTTTCTGGGAACGTCGCCGTACGGCATAGTAAGAGTCTAAAAAGAGCGACCTCTCACGGGGTCGCTCTTTTGTATGGTGTGCATATGTTAGCTTTTGGCGCTGGTCTCGTTCGAGAAGTCAGAGTAAAGGCGTTCACCACGAATCGTCTTGTAGGCACGCATTTTGTAGTAGTAACGGGTTTTAGCCTTAGGCAAGGTGTCAGTCCATTTCGATGTTGTGTTACTCATGCCTTCGTACACTTTAGTAAATTCGCTCGCTCCATCTTCTTTGCGCCAGATTTCCCAGCTGTCGTTGGCTCGCGTGCCGTTCATTTCAAGGTATGTCTCCCATTCTAGACGAATCTTTTTTCCGCTTAATTCTTGAACTCGGTAAAAACGCGGTGTCCGAAGCGTAGCGTTAAGCGTAATACTAACCGGTCCCTCCGCTTCTGACCCCACGATGGCATTGGGTTTGTAAGCTCTCACCCAATAGTAGTAGGTTGAGTGGTCGTTAATGCTTAGCGTATCCGTAGCTCGCGAGGTTGCTACGTTCGTGCCGACTTGTTCTGCTCCGGCAAGATTATTGGTTGGACTACGGAAAACAGAATACTCCGTGGCGCCATAACTCGAATCCCAGCGTAGTGAGAGTAAGTTGGTGCCATCGTTGGTGACGGTGAGATTTCGTGGCTTCACTGGTGGACTAACCGTAGTGTTGATGGGGTTCAC
>DASWYB010000011.1:0-26487 GCA_036405195.1 Patescibacteria group bacterium | reverse complement strand
AGTGGCCTCTCTCGCCTCTCCAGCACGTTTTTCCGGCTGGCTACGTAGAGAAACCCCTCAAGCCGTATTGATCAGCGCTCGTCTCTCTCAATCGAACATAGAACAGGTCGCACGGACCTTGAGGCTGAAATATCCCACCCGCCGCATCCCTCTTATTGTCGTCGCTAACGACGAAGTGCCGAACAGTCTCCTGGCAATAAAAGGAGTAGGAGAAGCATTTTGTCTCCATCGCATTTCATTGCGTGAAGCTTTGGACCGTTTGACACTCGCTATTCAATTAACTCAAATTTCTCGAGTTTAGGAGCCCTGTCATTAACTTTGTGACTGCTTTATGGAATACTTAGTGATAGCTTGTAAAAATATTTTGGAAATGAGTATCTTATATGACTGACTTTTTTCTCACCATTGATGTTGTCGCTCCGCTTTTAGAACATGTCAAAGAGGCTATTGTTCGCTTGCCCGGGGCGTTAATTACTCTCTTTGTCAGTTACTGCTTCCTTAAGTTAATCCAAGCTATTGTTGCCGCCTCACTCCGTCGAACTAAGATCACGAAGCCTATGCAGGGGATTCTACTTTCGGTTTTGTCGGTGGTATTGTGGGTTGGCCTTTTTTCGTTAGTGTTTCAATCTCTTGGCCTCAATCAAATTGCTATCGCGATTTCAAGTTCTCTGGCGGTGATTGCAATCGGGGTGGCAACAGGGGCAAATAAGGTCGTGGCTGATATTTCGGCCGGAGTTTATCTTGCCCGAAGCAATGATTTTAAAATCGGACGGCAGGTAAAAATTGGTGATTTGGAAGGACAAATTTATTCCCTTGATAGTCGAAAAGTTCGGATACTTAAAAAAGATGACACACTAGCAATCGTTCCCAATTCTAAATTTGATGAACTGGTCTGGGAAGTGCCAAAAGGGGAGTAAAGGAGATACCATGCAGACAAATTTTGAACGACAGAAACTAGTTGCGTTAGCTTTGGCCTGCGGCCTGTTGGCTGGTGTTTTAGGTGGATCGGCAACTCTCTTGAGTCTTTCCGTCCTTAATATTCCCGGACTTTCGAATCCAAACGGTGGCATTACTTCGACTACGACTAAAAAAGAACGAGTGGTCCTCGAAGAAAGTTCGGCCGTGATTGACGCGGCGAAGAAGGTGAGTCCTTCGGTGGTGAGTATTACGACGAGCCGTAATATTCAAGATTTTTTCAGTGGCCGGACTGTGCAGGAGAAGGGTGGCGGAACGGGCTTTATCTTAACGTCTGATGGTTTGATAGTCACCAACAAACACGTTGTGAGCGAAGGCGATACTGAATACACTGTCTTAACGTCTGACGGAAAGAGCTATACCGCAAAAGTGCTCTCGACGGACCCCTTTAATGACCTAGCGGTCTTAAAAGTTGACGCCAAAGGGCTAAAACCGGTTGAGTTGGGTGACTCAAACGCCTTACAAGTAGGACAATGGGTGATTGCGATTGGCAATGCACTTGGTGAGTTCCAAAATACTGTCACCGTTGGGGTTGTCTCGGCCAAAGATCGTCGTATTACTGCCAGCGATGAAGTTCTCGACAGTCTTCTTCAAACCGATGCCGCGATTAACCCAGGTAACTCGGGCGGTCCTCTAGTGAACTTAGCCGGACAGGTAGTTGGTATTAATACGGCTATTGCTGGTGGCGCCGAGGGTATTGGATTTGCCATCAACATCGACTCAGTAAAAACAGCCCTCGACTCGGTTCAAAAGACAGGAAAGATCGTTCGGCCATGGCTCGGGGTTCGTTATCTTTCCCTCAACAAAGAAATAGCTCGTTCAGCTCAGCTGCCTGTTGATCATGGTGCCTTGGTTTATCGTGGTACCAACCCAGCTGATTTACCTGTCGTGCCCGGCAGTCCTGCAGACAAAGCAGGGTTAGCGGAAAACGATATTATTACCCAGATTAATGGTCAAGAAATTAATGAGAATAATAGCCTCGTGAGTCTGTTGCAGAAGTATAAAGTTGGTGAAAAAGTTACACTCACTGTTCTTCGGAAGGGCGAAGAGAAGAAAATAGACGTGCTCCTCGAAGAACAGAAATAGTCATGATTCAGTCTTTTAAGAATCGTTTTGAACCGCACTTGCGTGACTATGTAAGAACAAAAATTCGTGAAAGTCAGGCCCTGATTCGTGATGACTTCTTAAAAGAACAGATCGAGAGTCTTGAGGACTTGGTGATGGCGGGCGGCAAACGCGTCCGCCCTTACCTGATAGATCTGATGTATCGCTCTGCGGGGGGGACGCAACAGTGTCCTTACGGTCCTTTAATTGGGATGGAGCTTTTTCATGTGTTTTGTCTTATTCACGATGATGTGATGGATCAAGGGACGAGCCGCCATACGGTGCCAACATTTCATATTCAAACAGCCCAGGCATTGAAGGCACAGCAGCGGCCCGGTGACATACACCGCGTGAGTGAGAGTCAGGCAATTTTGATAGGCGATTTGGTTCATTCGTGGGCTCATTCATGTTTTCTCCAGGTAGAAACAGAAGATATGGCGCAGGTATACGAGGTGAACGAACTGGTTTCTCAAATGGTAAGTGAGGTTATACTTGGACAAATGATTGACGTTGATAGTACGACGCTCGATGTCGCGTCTAAAGATATGATCGAACGTAAAATGAACCTTAAAACAGCCCGTTACACGTTTGTTGGCCCTATGAAAATTGGGAGAGCGTTGGCCACCCAAAGCAAAGCGCTGGATCAATTTTGTGAACAGTTCGGCACATCGCTTGGGCTCGCTTTTCAAATTCAGGATGACTTACTCGATTTGGTAACGCCAAGTACGGAATCAACGAAATCTGTGCTATCGGACCTGGCGCAGCGTCAACATACGCTTTTTACTTACTACATCTTTAATCATGGAACGGCCCAGGAGATAGCTACCTTGCGACGTTACTTTGGTCAGCCATGCACTGATGGGGAGGAGGCTCACATTCAAACGTTATTTAAAAATTCTGGTGCGATTGAATATGGCCTCACTCGAATTCGTGAGCTTTTGGCACAAGCCCAATCGGCTTTAAATGAAGCTCCTTTAGAGGAGACATATCGAGAGCAGTGGCAGGAACTACTCAATTACGTTTCTGAGCGGAAACACTAGGTTTGGCACACGAGTAGACGGTCGTGGCCAAGGCTATCTTGTACGGTTTTTATTACAGCGTCAGGAAACTGTTCTCGCACTAATTCACGCATCATTTCGCTGTGGTCGTGTTCGTGCTCACACAGGAGTAAACCGCCAGATGTGAGGAGCTGTTTGGCATGAGGAAGAAATTGGCGATATAGATTTAACCCGTCGCCTCCGCCGTCGAGGGCTAAATTGGGTTCGTAGTAGGTCACGGTTGGATCTAAATTAGTCAGCAAGTCAGTCGCGATATAGGGAAGGTTTGTCATCAGAAGATGTATCGAGCCGGCATAATCTGTTAGGAGTGGCTCTCCTAGATTTCCTTCAAAAAAGTTTATAGAGGCCTGGTGTAATTCGGCGTTTTCTTTGGCTAAGCTTAATGCTTCGGGACTTATTTCGGTAGCGAGGAATGTGTGGGTAGGGACTGCCTTGGCAACACTAATAATGAGTGCACCGCTCCCTGTGCCGATTTCGGCGACGATCTGGCTCTCGGGGCGATTTTGAAGCCACTCAATCGCTGTTTCGACGAGAGGCTCGCTCTCCCCTCGGGGAATTAATGCGCGACGGTCGGTTTTAAACGTGAGATTATAAAATTCGCGCGAGTTAAGCAAAAACGCCATCGGTTCGTTTTTAAGACGACGTTCAAGAAGTTCGGTCGCATGAGCTTCTTCGGCCGAAGAAAGAGTGTCGTCGACATGTGCAATAAGGTAAGCCCGGTCTTTCTCAAGAATGTGAGCCAGGATGAGTTCGCTATCAATGCGACTACTCGAGATGTTTTGGGCTTCAAGCCGAGTGGTGGCATTTTTGAGCCATGTGTGAAGTGTCATTATGCACTATCTTCTGCGTGGAGAATTTCGTTTAGTTCGGTTGTACGCATTGTTTGGGTAATCGTATCGATCTCACCGCCCATAATACGGCTCATGCTGTGCCACGATTGGTTTATCCGATGGTCAGTTACTCGGTCTTGAGGGAAATTGTAAGTTCGGATTTTATCTGAGCGGTCGCCTGAACCGATCATACTTCGACGCAGGTCTCCTTTTGCTTGAGCTTGCCGTTCGTCATCGAGCTGCTTCAAGCGGCTGCGAAGAACTTTCATGGCTTTGTCGCGGTTTTTGAGCTGGGAGCGTTCGTCCTGGCAGGTTACGATCATACCGGTTGGAATATGGGTTAAACGCACGGCTGAGTCAGTCGTGTTAACACCTTGTCCACCTTTACCGCCTGCACGGTACACGTCGATCCGAATATCTTCGGGTCGAATGTCGAATTCCCGTTCTTCGACTTCGGGCATTACGACGACTGATGCCGCCGAGGTGTGAATTCGGCCAGCTTTCTCGGTTTTGGGGATCCGTTGTACGCGATGGACGCCACCTTCTAATTTCAAAAGAGGGTACGCGCCAAAGCCACGAATCCCTACCACTGCGAGTTTGACCCCCCCGATTGAAGACTCGTTCATTTCAACGATATCGGTCTTCCAGTTCTTGATTTCGGCGTAACGAAGATACATGCGGAGTAAGTCAGCCGCGAAAAGTTCAGCTTCTTCACCACCCGTACCGGAGCGGACTTCTAAAATAAGGGGACGGGTATTGTCAGGGTCTTCAGCAAAGATCCGTTCGCGGATTTTGGTCATCTCTTCTTCGACCATCGTTAAAAATTCCGGATCAGATCCGGTTTGTTTCATGGTTTCGAGATCACGTAATTCTGAAATGAGCTTCTGGTTAATCATCAGGTAGATTTTACCATAGCTCGGAGGAGTTTCATAACGAAAAACGGTCCTCCCGGTAAGGGGAGGACCGTTCACGCCGCGGGATCGCGACGGTTATTTGAGGAGGGCGACGTCCACGTAGGCCGGCTTGCCCTGGCTGGGTGTCAGGTTCTGGGCCGTTACCAGGATATCTCCCCGGTTGTTGATGGCTTTGGCACGGACGAGGCGCCACTTCTTCCACTCTTTGGGAAGCTTAACCATCGTGTTGAGGTCGACGCGCTTGCCACGTTCGAACAGGTAAGCCCGACCTCGGCTTATGCCGACAGCCGTACCGGCGTCATTGGCGTCGAGGGCGAGACTGTTCGTACCCGCCTTGAGGTTCATGGCGCCGCTGGCAGTCCAGAGTGTTGCCTGCGTTAGTTTCTGCCCGGCGATGGTTGCGCCACTCGAGCTGACACCGAAGCACTCTCCTTCATCGATCACGATCCGGCTGCCGTTCGGCAGCCAGTTCTTGACCCGATTGATCACGCGTCCCCCCAGGACTTCGGTGAGGGTATACGTCGCGATTCCGCCGGTGCTTATACCGACCGGATCGCCCCATTCGTCGAGGATCTCGAGAGTGGTGCCCGTGGCCGGGCTGCGAAATACCTTCTGGGTTGCGATCTGGTTATTCGGTCCCCAGGTGACCTGGACTCCGGTGCTGCGGCCGCTGTTATTCACCGCGACGGGGAAGGTGTTGGGCCCCGTCGAGTACGACGGTATTGCCCAGCTCCACACCTGGCCTACCCAGACACCCAAGGTATTCTTGCTCCAGCCGGCGATGTGGTCGCCAGAAGGGGAGATGCCGCGGTAGACGCTGGGTTCGCTGAGTTGGTCGAGCTCGATCAGGCCGGCGATACTGGCCAGGTAGCTCGTGGCATACTCTTCATCGCTCCCAATCGCGCCGTCCCTGGTGGAGCCAACGATTTCGCGCTGATCGCTCAGGTCGTTGGCCGTGAAAAGCGGCGGCAGCGGCATGAAGGTGTACTTCGCGGTGGCCGTCTGGCCAGGTAACGCCAGGGCGAGTGATGCCAAGGCGATCAACAAAAGCCAACGGTTTCTCGTGGTTATCACGATCTGGATTCTCCTCTAGGGTGCGTACAAAGCAACTGGGGAAAGTATACTAAAAAATGGTTTATGAGTCAATACTTTAATAAAAAGAATTGCCCGGTACTGCGAGAGTACCGGGCGGATCTTCTGCGGCCTGACGTATCGTCGTTATGGCCGCAGGTAGGATTGGAAGTAGGTGGTGCCCTTGCGGCACTGCACCAGGATGCCTCCTTTGTTCGTCAGGGAGATTGCCGATAGCGCTTGCACCGACTTTTTGAACCGGGCCATCTGGGTGACGGCGATCGGCTCGCCAGGGGTCGGCCAGTAGATGGCCGTATACTCGGCCTCCCCAACCATGGCACCGGTGTTGTTGATATCGATCCCGTAGGTGTAAGTGGCGCCAGATGGCTCGGTGACATGGGTGGTTGTGACAGCGGAGCCGGATATCTCCCAACGGATGGGGGAAGCCTGCTGGATCCCGACAACAAAGCGCCCGTTATCAGAAATGGCGCTGCCCCAGGCGTCCTCGGCAATTGGAGTGGAGGTTCCGTCTGTGTGCCAGAGGATGACCTGGCGGGGCAGAACCTCGATTCCTACCTTGTTGCGCACCGAGTAGAGTTGCACCAAGGTGGTGCCATCCGACGCGATGTCGATCGCCGTTGACCCTTGCGTCCGATATCCTGGCTCCATTGGTCGGGTGTCGAGATAGATCTCAACGTTACCAGCGATAACGCGGGCGGCGATCGACGTGTTGTATGTTGCCCCGTCGATCTCTCCAACGATGATGCCGGAGTCATTGATGTGGCTGGGCCACACTGTGACAGCGGTGGAAATCGGTTCGGTCGCGCCGTTGGCGCGGAAGACGACCGGCACCTCTTTCTCTCCGTTCAGAACGACTCCGACGCTTACGCCGGCATTATTGAGGCTGTAGGCCAACCCATTTTGGGGGGTGAGGCGATGGATCTTCGCAGAGGTTCCACTCAGTTTGGCGGTGACTGGGGTGGGTCGTAGGGGATTGCTCGCCCCCGCTCCTACGCCCTGGTCGTTGACCTTGCTGAGCATCAGCGACTTCGGGAGGGTTACCACTTTTCGCTGCACGATTCGTGACTCCGGTGCCGCCGCCACGAATCCTGCGGCACACACGGATAAGGTGATGAGAGCCATGAGCGCTCTGTGGAACAGCTGGTTGCGCACGATCTTCTCCTCGATAAGGTTCCCTTTTGGGGAACGTACAAAGTTCTACGGCCTGTCTCGAAAAGATTGGCCGTTGTGGGAAAATTATATACTTATATATGCTTTTTGTCAATTATTAAATAAAAGAATCGCCCGGCACACGAAGTGCCGGGCGGTGTGTCCCCGACCCGAGCAGATCCTACTGCAGCGGGCGAGGAAGGTCGATTGGAGTGGGTCGGACATACAACGTCCGGTACTCGGCCTTGCGGCCGGTGCCGCGGGTGATCCCGACGAGCATCGCGCCGGACCCGGTGATCCGGTATCCTCCCTGGGCTGTGTAGCCGCGGGGGAGATCGATCATGGCGCCGAGCTCGGTGGCTTCGGTAATCCCACGGAGCACGGGGCCACCGAGGGGGATGACCCCACCGGAGATGGTTCCCGGCCAGTAGGCCGCCCGGCCGTTGCTGGAGCCGACGACTTCGCCAGTGTCGTTGACGTCGGCGGCGTAGGTCCCGTTCACTTGCGACCCGTTCGGTTCGAGGGGTGCCAGGAACGTTGATGCGGCGCTGTAGTCCACGTAGGTGGAGCAGTTGAAACGCACCTGGTCACCGTCCTGGTCGGCTACGACATAGGTGCCGCTGTTCGAGCAGGCGGTAGCGTAACCTTCTCCGACGCCTTGGACGGATCCGTCGGCCTTCCAGTACTCGATCACGGGGTTCTTTGAAAGGTTCCCGTCTTCGTCGTACTCGCCCGGGAGCTGGATCAGAACGTCGCCGGTGAGGGTAACGTCTACGGCCCAGGCGTCTTCTCCTTCCCAGTACTCGACCGTCCCGTCGCGGAGGATCCGGACGGGGTAGATCTTCTCAAGGATGAAGTCGATTCCGGTGCCGACGATGACGCCGCTCGGGCTCATGGTTGCCGGTATGAAGTTCGGAGGCAGGGGGCGGAAGCTCCCGTCCGAACTGTTGATCACGACCGTCCACTCATTTCCCCGACGGTCGCGGGAGACGGATGCCAGCACGTTGCCGGCGTCGTCCCGCGCGATGGCGAAGCCGTAGACCTGCCCCGGCCCCTGTGGCCGGTACGGCCAGCTTTTGGCCTTCTTGCCGGCCAGGTAGAACAGGCTCGGCTTCGACGAGGTCATGCGACCGTGGCCGATGCGCTCGGCGCCGACGCCCAGGCCGTCCTCGGTGAGGTTGGCAACCTGGTAGTTCGCCGGCAGGAGCAGCGTTTCGCGCGGGCCGCCCGCGTGGGCGGCGGAAACCAAGGTAACTGCGGTGATCAGGAGCGCGAGGGCTCCACGAAACAGTGATCGGTTCACGGGTTTCTCCGATAGTGCCCATAGGGCAAGATGCGATGTGCGGTAGCGAGTAGTGAAAGACGTGTACTCGTTACTATGCAAGGCGAATTATATACTTAAACCAATAATTCGTCAATACCTTTTTATGAGTATGCGGATTTTTCGCATTTCTTGGTCTCGGACATTGACACTCTGACGTATTTTCGGTATCATTAATCTGTTCATAAACGCGTCTTTTTTTTGTATGCATAAAAGGAAACTTCTCAACTATGCCAAAAGCTGGAATTCACCCAACCTATTATCCTAACGCCACCGTTACTTGTTCTTGCGGCGCTACCCACACTATTGGGAGCACGAAGGAATCTTTGAAAGTGGAAATCTGCAAAGAGTGTCATCCATTTTATACTGGGACGCAGAAACTGATCGACACGGCTGGTCGTGTTGACCGTTTCCGTGAACGCATGGCTCAGGCTAAACCTCGCACTGAGGCTAAGGTTGAAGATGTGAAAGAAGTTGAAGTTAAAGAAGAAGTTACTTTAGAAGCAGAAGCCCCTCACGGGACGCCTGCTGGCGAAGAAGTAACTCCAGCTGAGGGAGAAGAGGAATAGTATGCATCCAATGACGATCCAAGAGCTTTATAATGTAGGTCTCCACTACGGACACAAAAAAGAGCATTCGACGCCAATGACTCGTCCGTATGTATATTCCGTCCGCGACGGTATTTGCATTTTTGACTTAGAGAAGACCCTTGAGCACCTCGAAACTGCCCTTGAAGCAGTCAAGACAGCTGCAGCTCAAAATAAGAAAGTCCTTTTCGTTGCAACAAAAAAACAGGCTCGTGGTTTAGTCACTGCTCTGGCTAAGTCTGTAGACATGCCATATGTCACCAACCGTTGGCCCGGTGGGATGTTGACTAACTTTACGACTATTCGTAAGAGTTTGGACCACATGCTTGATCTCGAAAAAACGGCTGCTGCCCCCGAGTTTGCTAAGCTCAAGAAGAAAGAGCAGAAGCGAATTAACGACGAAATTGCCAAACTTCACCGTTCATTTGACGGTATTAAAGATATGACCAATCTTCCTGATATGATTTTCATCATTGATGGTAAGTCAGAACAGATTGCCATCGAAGAAGCGAATAAGCTCGGTGTCACCACTATCGCGACTATCGACAGTAATGGCGACCCAACCAAGGTTGATATGTTCATTCCTTGTAACGATGATGCGCCACGTGGCTTAAAATATGTTCTCCAACGTGTTGGCGAAGCCATTTGCGAAGGCCAAGGCATCAAATTTGAAGCTCCTGAAGAACTCTCGGTTGATACCTCAGAGTTAACCACAGTCAAAAAGGTAGGAACGACCAATGGCAACCTTTAGTATGGATACACTAAAGCAGCTCCGTGAGGAGACTGGCTTTGGTATTATGGATATCAAAAAAGCTCTTGAACAGGCTGATGGCGACATGGCTAAAGCACGAGACCTGCTCAAAGAAAAGAGCGCTATGGTAGTTGCGAAAAAAGCTGACCGCGAAACCAAACAAGGTTTAATCCATACCTATGCCCACTTGGGTAAGATCGGTGCTATGGTTGAAGTTAACTGCGAAACAGACTTTGTGGCTCGTAATGACGACTTTAAAACGTTTGTGAAAGATCTCACATTGCACATTGCCTCGATGAATCCAGCTGACCTTGATGAGTTGATGTCTCAACCATTCTTCAGCGATGAAAAAGTTACAGTTCGCCAGCTCCTCGATCAAATGGTTGGCAAAATTGGCGAAAACATTCAAATTCGTCGATTTGCTCGATTCGAACTCGGCGCTGAATAAGGAAAACCTCCTTACAAAAACGAGGCTCAGGCCTCGTTTTTGGTTTAAGTTACCCTCGAAAGCGTAGCAAAGTTTTGTTATAGTCAACGTAGATATATAGAAAGGATCCTATGACCGATATCCTCTCAGATATGAAGAAAAAAATGCAGGATGTGATGGAGCATGTCAATCACGAGTTTTCGACGATCCGTACCGGAAGGGCGAATGCTTCGTTGGTTGATACATTGCCGGTACAGTACTATGGCAATACAACTCCTCTGAAAAATATGGCCTCAATTTCGGTGCCCGAACCAACAATGATTTTGATTCAACCATGGGACCGCCAGTCGATTGGCGATATTGAGTTAGCTATTCGTAATAGCGACCTTGGTCTTTCTCCGGTGAATGAAGGCTCACAAATTCGATTGGTTCTCCCTGCTCTAACCGAAGATCGACGTAATCAGCTGGTTAAAACGATCAGCCAGAAGGCAGAAGCGGGTAAAATCGCACTGCGGAATGTTCGTAAAGATGCTTGGGATGAAGTGCAAAAACAGGTTAAGTCAGGCGAGCTTACTGAAGACGATCGCTATCGCTATGAAGAAGACCTGAATAAGGCAATTGATACCTTTAATAAACAAGTTGATGACTTAGTCGAAGCGAAAGAGCGAGAACTTAAAACGCTCTAGGCAATAAATATACAAAGATGAGAGACCAGACACCCGATTGTTTGGTCTCTTTTTCTTAAGCTTGTCGTCAGATCATGCTATAGTCGCTGTATGCTGATTACATTTCTCGTGTTTATTTTTATCTTAGGGTTGTTGGTTTTTGTTCATGAATTTGGCCACTTTTGGGTGGCGAAGCGATCGGGTATTAAGGTACACGAATTTGCGTTTGGTTTTCGTCCACGGTTATTTTCATGGAAGCGGGGAGACACTGAATACGCGATTAACTTACTACCATTAGGCGGGTACGTCCGCTTGGAAGGGGAGGATCAAGATCCGAGTCAGGCAAAGAAGACGAAAGATTCGTTTGCCGCCCAGCCGGTGGGGGTACGTGCCGCCGTTTTAGTGGCGGGTATTGTTATGAACTTAGTCCTGGCTTGGGCTCTTCTTACCGCAACCTATAGTGTGGGGTCTCTCCCGTTATCTCCGAGTTTTGCAGAACATCCAGGCCTGGATATCCAACCTGTAATTATACTGGCCGACGTAACTGTCGGAAGTCCTGCTCAAATAGCCGGGTTACGGCCTGGAGATACCATTACGGCAATAAACGGCGAATCGCTTACCTCGGTACAAAGTCTTGTTTCAACGATTCAGTCACAGGCGGGGAAAGAAATTTCTCTAACCTATATCCGTGATGGCCGGACCGTTGAAGTTCATGCGACTCCTCGAGAAAATCCACCTGTTGGTGAAGGCGCATTAGGTATTGCGCCGCAGGAAGTCAGTCACGTTCGGGCGGCGTGGTATCGTGCTCCCTTTATTGCGATTCGTGAAGTTGGTGCGGAAATTAAAGGTTCGTTCCTTGGATTCATTGGGTTTGTTCAACGGTTGGTTGTTAAACAAGAAGTGAGCGAAGATGTGAGCGGTATTATTGGTGTGGGTGCTTTAACCGGTACGGTCCGACGCTTAGGTGTCGGTCCACTCATGCAATTTATGGCACTAATTAGCACGAATCTGGCGGTTATTAATATCTTACCTATCTTACCTCTGGATGGAGGACACCTGCTGTTTGTTGGCCTGGAGGCATTGCGTCGTAAACCAGTACCCGAGAAGTATCGGCAGTGGGTAGCCTTGGCCGGCTTGGCCGCGATTGGCTTACTATTTGTGATTGTGACATATCAAGACTTGTTACGGTTCTCGATTTTCGACCATCTAAAATCACTTATCTAGAGTTACGCTGCGACTTTGCGCAGTAGTTTGTAATAAAAGTTGATAACAACGAGAGTTGCTAAGACGATATCGAAGATGGTGAGCCATACCAGCTGTGGCTCACTTTTGAGTAACTGTTCCTGCGAGAGCGCATAAAAAGGGATGGCGAGTGGCATGAGCAGTGGGAGGGTTTTTAAAAAGCTTGTTAGCTGGACAGCTTTTTTCCAGCGTCCATAAAATCCATCCCAACCCATTGCATTTCCACCGAGCTGCTTACGAATTTTGTCGCTAAACATAGCGACTGCTTCGAGCGTCATTTGGTTGGCTTGGTAGTTAAAGGTAATTCCGGCAAAAACAGGGGGTAAGAAGAGAAGGTAGGTCCACAGCTGTGTTTGCGTGGCGTGAAAGGAGAATAGAAAGGTAGTTCCGAGTAAAGAGAGAAAAGCGAGGATGGAAGCGAGTGCAATCAGACGATGGAGTGCGCCTACTCGTTCAATAACTTCGCGACGCAAAATTTCGTATTCAGTGAGGAGGATTTCTTCTTTCATGGCCGGAGTATATCATACTATTCCTCTGTTCGTTTACTTTTCTCTTGGGTTGACGTAGAATTCGGATATGGATGAAAATACTGTAAAACAGAGCTCAAGTCGTATAACACCCCGCCACGAGGACTTTTCCGAATGGTATCATGATATTATTGCCCAGGCCGATTTGGCTGAGCATTCTGGTATTAAGGGCTCGATGATTATTAAGCCGTATGGCTATGCCCTCTGGGAAAATATTCAAAAAGTTTTAGATGCAAAAATTAAAGAAACGGGGCATGAAAATGCTTATTTCCCGCTTCTTATTCCTGAAAGTTATTTAAAGAAAGAAGCGCAGCATGTCGAAGGGTTCGCTCCTGAGTTGGCGGTAGTTACGCACGCTGGTGGCGAAAAGCTTGAAGAGCCATTAGTGGTCCGGCCAACCTCTGAGACGATTATTAACGCCTCGTTTAGCCGTTGGGTGCAGTCCTGGCGCGATCTTCCTCTCCTCATTAACCAGTGGGCCAATGTAGTGCGGTGGGAGCTTCGGCCTCGTTTGTTTTTACGAACAACAGAATTTTTATGGCAAGAGGGGCATACAGCCCATGCCACCCAGCAGGAAGCACAAGAAGAACAAAAGAAGATGCTCGATGTGTACACGGATCTGGCTGAGAACTACATGGCCATGCCCGTCATTGACGGCGAAAAATCAGCCGCCGAACGGTTTGCCGGAGCTGAATCAACCTACACGATCGAAGCTATGATGCAGGACGGTAAGGCCTTACAGGCAGGGACTTCGCATGCGCTAGGCCAGAATTTTGCCAAAGCGTTCGATATTACGTTTTCGGATAAAGACGGGACGACCAAACATGTTTGGACGACCAGTTGGGGTGTAAGTACCCGTTTGATCGGTGGCCTTATAATGACACACAGTGATGATGATGGGTTGGTCTTGCCTCCTAACATTGCGCCAACACAAGTCGTCATTATTCCAATTGGTCGTGAATCAGATTTAGAACAAGTTGTTACTGCCGCGAATAATGTGGCTGAAAAATTAAAACAAGCTGGGGTTACGGTGCGAATCGATACCCGGGATAACTACACACCAGGCCATAAGTTTAACGAGTGGGAGAAAAAAGGTGTACCAGTCCGCCTCGAACTTGGGCCACGCGATTTAGCAGCTGATCAAGTTGTTGTTGTCCGTCGTGACACCAAAGATAAAGAAACAGTGGGCTTAGCTGATGTCACGGCCAAAGTGAAGCAACTTTTGGAAGATATCCAAAAGAACCTGTACTACCAGGCGCGTTTGCGTCGAGATGAGCGGACGTTTACGATCGACGACTATGCTACATTCCAAGAGCGTATTGAGCATGGTGCGTTTTTATATGCCCACTGGTGCGGTTCCGAAGAATGCGAGAAGCAGATTAAAGACGAAACCAAAGCAACAATCCGTTGTATTCCCTTTGATCAGCCTGCAGAAACGGGAACATGTATTAAGTGTGGAGGAGCCTCGCACAAACGGGCGCTCTTTGCTCGCGCTTATTAAGTGGTATGGCTTCACGTCTAGGAAAAGTTGAGCGAGCGCTCTATATCGTTGCAAGTTTTTTGTTCCTTACGTCAGCGGGGATTACCTTTTTTGATTATATGTCGATCTCAGAAGAGCCCCATTCGGCCCTAAACCTTGTCTACGCAGCAGGTATCTTGGTGATTGGTTTCTTCTTCTTTAAGCTGGGAACCCGGCGCGAGAAAAAATAGAATTATTCAGAAAAACCTTGATTCGTTTTTCGGAAAATCAAAGTAAAAGGAGGCTTATGAAGCGAATGGTGATCGGCAACTGGAAAATGAATTTAACTTTGCCCGAGGCCATGGCATTAGCGCAGGGGAGTATTAAAGCTGCTGAAAAATGCCATGGTTTAGAAATTGCGATTGCTCCCTCTCATGTCTGGCTCATGCCAATTAAAGACTCGGTTCGAATGCTGCCACCGAATTTTTCTCTCGTGAGCCAAGCGGTGAGTCAATGGCCGGAGGGGGCATACACCGGAGATATTGCCGCAAAGCAGTTAAAAGGGCTCGTGACCTATAGTTTGGTGGGACATTCTGAACGCCGTCAGTATCATCACGAGAACGGAAAAGTGGTGAGTGAGCAAATAAAACAGCTCTTAAACCAGGGAATTACGCCGATTCTTTGCTTTGGAGAAATGGGACAAGCAACGCAACATACATTTCCACCTCAAATTACGATTGATCTCCGCCATGATTTAGAAGGACTAAAACCCGAAGAAATTAAACAGTGTATTTTTGCCTATGAACCACTGTGGGCAATTGGAACTGGTAATCCGGCTTCTCCTGATTATGTGGCCAAAGCGATTGTTCACGTGAAAAACTGGGTGAGTGAGAAGTATGGTGTACATGTGCGAATTATTTACGGAGGCAGCGTGACAGAAGATAACGCTGGTGCGCTTGGATCGATCCGTGAATTAGATGGGTTACTCGTTGGTGGAGCCTCGCTCCAAATAAAACGTTTCAGCCAGATTTGTAGCGATTTCTGTTCGATTGTATAGTGAGGGAAGGTGAAAGGTTTAATTATGGTACAAGTAAACGCATGGAAACAGTCATTATGGGTTGCGATTGGGTGGTTTATTGGTTCCTTTGCCTATAAGTTACTACTCCACCCAGAGGAATCGCTCGCTCGTCGATTCGTAGATAGTATTGGTCCGGCCTTGCTGCTTTTTGTACTTAGTGTCGTAGTGTATGTAATGCTATCCCGACGAAAATAAAAGGAGAAATATGGGAAAAATTGCGATTAACGGATTTGGACGTATTGGACGTGTTGCTTTTCGTATTCTCTATGAGCGTGGTCTCCATAAGAATATCGTGGCGGTAAATGATCTAACTGACGCCGCAAATCTGGCATATCTTTTAAAATACGATTCCAATTATGGTGTTCTGCCCGCCGACGTAAAAGGGGTGGTTGTAGAGAACCGTGCTCCAGTAACGGGTGAAATCTCAGTTGATGATCATACCTTCTCGGTTACTTCGGTCAAAGAACCCCAAGAGTTACCCTGGAAAGACCTGGGTGTTGACGTTGTCATTGAATCAACGGGACGTTTTACCGATGAAATTGGTATGCGGAAGCACATTGCTGCTGGAGCCAAACGGGTTATTCTTTCGGCTCCTGTTAAAGACGACACGGTGACAACCGTCGTTCGTGGCGTCAACGAAGATGCTCTGGGCGACCAAGAGCTTGTCTCAAATGCTTCGTGCACGACGAACTGTATTACCCCTGTAGCGGCTGTCATCGAAGAGAAATTCGGGATCGAAAAGGCGATGATGACAACAATCCATAGCTATACTGCGAGCCAAGCCATTCAGGATGCCCCCAATAAGGACTACCGTGAAGGCCGGGCTGCAGCGCAGAATATGGTGCCAACGAGCACCGGTGCGACAAAAGCGGCTGCCAAGGCTTTGCCGGCACTTCAGGGAATATTCCTTGGTTTATCGGTCCGTGTACCAACCGCGGTAGGGTCGTTAGCTGACTTTACATTTGTGACCAAAAAAGACACCAGCGTAGAGGAAGTGAAGGCTGTCTTACAAGAAGCAGGTCGCCAAGCAAAATACAAAGGTATTCTTGAAGTTACCGAAGACCAAATTGTCTTAACAGACATCGTTGGCAATCCCGCCTCAGCAATCGTTGATCTTAGTTTAACTCAAGTTGTTGGTGGCAACTTAGTCAAAGTTGTGGCTTGGTACGATAATGAATGGGGATATGCTAACCGTTTGGTAGACCAAGTTGTTGCAATGGCAGGCTTAGGAAAAGAGTAACAAAGACTGATGCAAACACAGCCGATTGTTATTATAGGCGGGGGCTTTGCCGGCCTTCGGACGGCATTAGATTTAGATCGCCTTCTTGGCCATCGGCTTGACTGTCCAATTTTTCTCATCGATCCTTCGCCAGTTCATGTCTACACACCGGGTCTTTTTGATCTCATGCATCCGGCGTCACCTCGAGTCTCTGTTATTCCGTTCCGCGATATTTTGGCCGGGACGCACATTCATCACATTCAAGAACGAGTCGTACGAATCGATGTTGAGCGAAAGCAAGTACAAACTGAACATCGCCGATTCTCGTATGCAGACCTCGTATTAACGCCCGGAAGTGATACAGTCCCTTTGCCGCAAAAAGGAGCAGGGCAGTCTAGCCTTAGCGCACATAACTTTGAGCACCTTATCCGTTTACGGGAGCAAATTCAAGCGAATTTCTCCAGGGATAAGGAGCGTCATTTGCATGTGCTCATCGCCGGCGGTGGGCTCTCGGGTGTCGAACTTGCTCTCGGTCTTCAATCATATATTGAGAGTCAGGCAGCACGGCAGGGAGCTTCTTCGCGTGGCTGTCATATCACACTGGCCGAAGAATCCTCGCGAATTTTACCAATGTTTAAACCGGCAGTATCGCATGTTGTTGCTCGCTGGTTAAAGCAACATAAAATTTCGATTGTGACCAAGACCAAGCTTACGCCTTCGGGTGCCCGCCGATTAGAGACCGAGTCAGAGGATGGTCCTATTAAAACAGTTGTATGGGCGCACGGGCGTCAGCCCTCATTGCTTGCCGCAAAGACCAAAGGTCTCCGCCACGATGCCAAAGGGCGTGTCTTGGTTAATGCTCACTTGGAAGCTCTCGATGAGCCAGGGGTATGGGTGGGGGGAGACAGTGCCGCAGTTGACGACAGCGGCTGGAAGGCTTCGGCGATTGCACATGGCAACCATATCGCCCGTGCGATAACATCCAAACGGACTGGCCGTACGGTTTCTCCTTACTTGGCGCATACTCCCACGGCCATTATTCAGTTTTCTCCTGATTATGCCATGCTCGTAAAAGGGAGCCGGCTTTCGGCGGGTATAAGTATCGCCTGGCTAAAACAGTGGGATGATTTAAAATATTACCTCTCAATTCTGCCTATTCCGTTGGCGTTTGCCCGGTGGGCGAAAAGAGGCGAGCAACTTGGAGGAGAAGACTCATTATGGAAAGTAACTCAGAGCCCCTTGTAGTCCCTTCTTTGAAAGATATCGACATCAGCGGCAAGCGCATCCTTCTGCGCTTTGACGGGGATGTTCCGGTGAATATTGACGGTACGTTAGCCGATACCTATCGACTAGATTCAGTTATGGATACCATTTTATACTGTATAGATAAAAAGGCGCAGTTGACTCTTTTAGCCCACCGTGGCCGTCCGAAGGGAAAGGTTGATCCAGCTCTATCGAACCAAATCCTTGCCGACTATATTGCCGCAGCGGTAAAGCAGCCGGTGAGCTTAGTGACTGAAATGCTGGGACCTATGCCTGCAACACCAATCCTTATGCTCGAGAACTTACGTTTTCATAGTGGAGAAGAGTCTAACGATACCGGCTTCGCCAAATTGTTAGCAAAATTTGGTGAAATCTATTGCAACGACGCCTTTGCGGTGAGTCATCGAGCTCACGCCTCGGTGTCTGCGTTACCCGGCTTATTACCGCATGTGGCAGGGTTTCAGCTTGCAAAAGAGCTCCAGGCCCTTACGCCGTTACGAGATTATGGTGAGGCTCCTTACGTGGCTATCCTCGGCGGTGCTAAGGCGAGTGACAAGTCGCCCATTATTGCTGACTTGCTCGACAAGGTTGATGTGGTAGTGATTGGTGGACTGATAGCCGTTACGTACTTAGCGGCGATGAGTCAACCGACGGGAGCACATAAAGTCGATCCCGAGCAAGTAAAATTTGCCCAAGAGTGTATTTGCCGAATGGCGCAAGACGACATCCCGTTTGTTGTTCCGGTTGACTACATTAATCAGCATGGCGAAATAAAACCGATGTACGCTTTAACTGGGGAAGAACTGATGTTGGACATCGGGCCGGAGACAGTTAAACATTTTGATACGTACATTCATAAGGCCAACACAGTCTTTTGGAATGGGGCAATGGGGAAAAGTGAAGAGCCACAATTCTCTCGAGGCACCATTGGGGTAGCTGAATCGATTGGTCGCAGTGGCGCGGAAACCCGCGTCTCGAGTGGTGGGGACACGGTGGGAGCTATCCGTAACCATAATTTACAGCACTACTTTACGTTCCTTTCCACGGGTGGTGGGGCAAGTTTAGAGTTTTTAGCAGGGAGAGAATTGCCAGGAATTACAGCATTACGCGCATAGCGTTTGTTACTAGGCGAACTGGGGAGGTTTTTCTCCCCTTCATTGATTAAGCAGCAGATTTAACCTATAATACTACCTATGCAATTAACTATCGAAAAACTCCAAAATTCCCGTATGAAGATCATTGTTAAGGCACCAGCCGCTGATTTAGCTCACGCGGCTGAGCATGCCCTGCACCACCTTTCGGCTCAGGTAGCCGTAAAAGGATTTCGTCCAGGCAAGGCGCCTAAACCAATGATTGTGGCTCAATTAGGTAAGGGACGCATTTTAAGCGAACTGGTTGACCACGCTTTACCAGAACTTTTGGAAGAAGTAGTTCGTAAAGAGAAAATTTCTCTTATCGAAGCTCCTTCGTACACGTTAGAAAAACTATGCGAACTCAATGATGACGGTACGGTGAAAGAGGATTCGACCCTCGAATTTACCGCCGAAGCTGACTATGCCCCTGATGTTAAAGTTGGTGATTACACAAAGATCAAAATCAAGCCTGCGAAAGTTGCTGAAGTCACGGATACAGAAATTGATTCTGTGCTCACCGATCTTGCCGAACGTCGTGCAACATACGACACAGTAGAGCGTGCGGCCAAAGAGGGCGATCGCGTCGAGATCGATTTTGCCGGAAAACGAAACGGTATTCCCGAAGATCGTTTAGCGAGCAAACATTATCCAATCGTCATTGGCAGCAAAACCATGATCCCTGGCTTTGAAGACCAGTTAATTGGTAAAAAAGCCGGCGATGCTTTTTCATTTGAAATCACTTTCCCGAAAGACTACCATGCCAAGGATATGGCTGGAGAAAAAGTTGTCTTTGAAGTTACTGTTCACGAAGTTCACGAACGTAAACTTCCTGAGATCAACGATGATTTTGCAAAAGAATTTGAACAAGAGAGTCTCGATACTCTCAAAGCAGCAATTCGCCAAGAACGCGAGTACAGCTTTGGTGAAGAGGCCAAACAAGCCGACGAAGCGGCTACTCTTGAAGAGTTTTTAAAGCTGGTGGAAGTAGATGTGCCCCAGAGCCTTGTTGAGCGTGAGATAGACCGTCAGGTTGAAGCTTTGAAGCAGCAAGCGGCTCAATTTGGTCTTAACTTTGAACAATATCTTCAGCACATGAAGAAAACGGAAGAAGAAATTCGTAAGGAGATGCGGGAATCAGCCGAAAAAGCCGTCAAGATCGGCTTAGGTCTCGGTGAAGTAGTGGAGCGCGAAGGTCTCGAAAAAGACAAAAACGCCGGCTATGTCGCGATCGAGAAATTGGTAGAGATCGCAACGGCCAAAACGGCTAGCAAGAAAAAATAAAAGGCGTATACTAACAGCAGGTTGCTCGACCGACAAGGGGGACACCATGTTGGGCAAGATATGGTTAGTTGTGGGAATTGTTTGTGCGTTGTTCGTGTCTATGCTCGTTGGTCTTCTGCTGCTACCTGTCATGCGGTTACAAACGTGGCAGATCATGAGCGACGAGTGCAACGGCAGCAAGTAGCGCATGCACTGGCCGCCATAATCGTGATGTCTGGGACGCCCGTTGTGGCGTCCCGTTTCTTTTATGTAAAGTGTTCTTTACATTTTTTTGGATATTCGTTATATTAAGTCCACATAAGGAGTTATATGGATGCACATAACCAAATTCTTGTTCCTACGGTATTAGAAAAAACACAGTTTGGGGAACGGGCGTACGACATTTACTCCCGTTTGCTCAAAGACCGGATTATTTTTATTGGCACTCCTATCGATGATCACGTTGCCAACCTTGTCACGGCGCAGCTACTCTTTTTAGAATCAGAAGATCCCAAAAAAGATGTCACGATCTTTATTAATAGCCCGGGGGGATCCGTCAGCGCAGGCTTAGCGATGTACGATACAATGCGCTACATTAAACCAGATGTCTCAACCATCTGTATCGGTATGGCGGCATCGATGGGAGCGTTCCTCTTGGCGGGTGGAACCAAAGGCAAACGTTACTCCCTCCCGAACTCCCGAATTATGATTCACCAGGTAATGGGAAGTGTGGGCGAGCATGCGCAAGCCACAGATATTGATATTACTGCCCGGGAAATTCTGCGCTTAAAACAGCTCTTAAATGAAGAGTTGTCGGCCAATACCGGTCAGTCCTTAGAAAAGGTAACTGCAGACACAGAGCGTGACTTCTGGCTCAGTGCTCCTGCGGCCAAAGAATACGGCATTATCGACGCCGTGATTGAACGCAATCCAGCACCAAGCAAATAAAAAACAGAGACCGGATCTCCGGTCTCTTGTTTTATGCGGTGAAGCGGTTATAGTGGGGCCAGAGTTTTTTTCTCGACTTGGAGTTAGGAGCGTTATGCTTCAAGAGTGTGTGGAGTGTACTGTCGTCTTCTTGATGCGTAACAATCGAGTTCTTCTGGCTCGAGGTAAGAAACGCATGAACAAGGGGCTTTGGAACGGATACGGCGGAAAGAAGGACCCGAACGAAACGATCCGCCGGACGGCCTGCCGTGAAGCCGCCGAAGAAGGTGGTGTTTTGATCCAGGAAATGGATCTCGTCTACCTAGGAGTTATGGACTTCTGTTGGCCTACGCAAGGTGCTGATGTGGGGGTAAAAGGGGTCAAGGTAGTTCGCAGTTATATGTTTGTGGCGCATAACTGGGAAGGTGAGCCAATCGAGACCGATGAAAGTGAGTGCCCGACTTGGTATGACCCGGAAAAAGTACCGTACGATACCATGTTCCCGGCCGAGCAGTGCTGGTTGCCGTTTCTTCTTGCAGGCAGGCACTTTCTCGGATCGGTGGTGTACGCCCAGAAAAGGAAATGGGCTCTTAAGTTCAAGAAGTCAAAGTGGGGCGTTCCAGTGCTGACGGTACGTGAGAACACGGTGGAAGTTCTCTCTGACACCGTGTGGGAAGTGCCGCGTGAGGCATTGCCTCCACTTCGTTAATTACCCTGTGAGGGTATGCGTGTGGCCAGGATCCCGAAAGATCCTGGCCATTATGGTTGCGAGTGATTGATGAGTTACGGATCTTCCGAGAGGATGCCGCCGTCTCGCCACTTTTGAATAAGCTGGTCGATCATCGAAAGTGAGGGAGCGCGTACTTCGATAACATCTACTTCTTCGTTTCGTCTTCCAAAGGGAAGGGGCATACCCCGTCCGGTGTAGAGGTGTCCCCACTCGGTATCTCGTGGGGTCAGCTTGCTTCTTCCCAGTGACCCAACGATCACTTCCCGTCTCCCGTACACGTTCTGAGCTATCGCGCCGCTTCTCATTTCTTCCTGGGTTACCTCGCGTATAAAGAAAATCTCGAGGATCTTCTCTTGCGGTAACTGCTCGACAATCCTTCTGGCGATCCGGGACGAAAGGAGGTAGCCCAACAGTGGAGCGGAGATAACGAGCTGAGGGAGCTTCTGGCCGTTAGATCTCCACTTCCACATACAGGCGATAGGGGGGAGATAACGGTTCGCGAGACATTCGGCTTCCTCGAACGGAAGATCTACCAGTACGGTTACGATGCAAACATCTTCAGGCATACGGCTTTCCTGTTACGAGCTGATACAGCGTATTATATACTCAATCGGGAATTCGGACAAGATAAAGGTGTGTTATACACAGAAGCCCTGCCACGAATGGCAGGGCGTTCTTGATCCGATGGATCAGTTGAGGATTGGCGGGTCGGGTGGAACGAAGCAGTATACCTGAGTGGGCCACTGGTGCATTTTCCCTTCCGCTTCTGGCCGGTATTCATAGAGGTAGGTGATCTGAGCGATCACAGTTGCTACCTCAATCATCCGCTGGAATTTGGCGACCTGATTCCGTTGCTGGTCTTCCCAGTAGAGAGCGAATTCCGTTTCGTAATACAACTCTTCTGCCGTAGCGGCGAAGAGATCCATCGAAGGGTCGTTGAGAACCTCTCCTTCATCTTCTTCGCCGAAAATCCAGTCGTCGATCTCGCGGGCGAAGTTTGGGTCTTCGGGCCACGGTAGCATGTAGTACCTCTGTCTAAGTAGTCGCACCGTCATTGCTGAATGCGTATTTTATACCATAAAAAGCTTGTTTTGTCAATCCAGAGTGCTACTATGGCCGTATGGAATCGAACAAAGTAACCGTGACGAATTTAGTCCTCCTCGTGAACTATGACGAACAAAAAATTCTCCTCGCTATGAAGAAGCGTGGATTTGGGGCAGGCCGGTGGAATGGGTACGGCGGTAAGGTAAAAGGCGAGGAATCAATTGAAGGATCTGCGGTACGGGAAATACAGGAAGAAGCCAACGTTGCTCTTCAAGAAGAAGACTTAAAGAAAGTTGCGCATCACAGTTTTTATAGTCCGGCTTTTGGGACGGTCGAGGTGCATACCTATATAGCGGAGGAGTGGGAAGGTGAGGCAGTCGAAACCGAAGAAATGAGACCAGAGTGGTACTCGTTTAAGGAGATTCCTTATAAGGACATGTGGCAGGACGACAAATACTGGCTTCCGGAAGTGTTAAAAGGCCGTCATTTACGGGGTGAATTCTGGTTTGATAAGGACGATAATCTCCTAAAATACACCTTGAACGATTATATCTTTACAGCGTAAGGTGCAAAAAGAACATTAGCAGGTATAAAAAGTGTTGACACTGTAACAGAAGTCGGGTAAAATTGGTTTTAGTGAATCACAGAAGTCGATTATATCGGCCTCTGCTGATGGTTACTTAAAAAAAGAATACGCGAAACCGCAGCTATGCAATCGCGTGTTCAATTCGTATAAGGGAAGAGGGTTATACTCTCATAGTCGGTGCTCGTGCCGCGACTCTACGACCTCGCTCAACCAACGACATAAAATTGACTCAGACGGGACTGTTGTTTAGACCCAGAAGAGCCGATCGTCCGTTGGATCGAGTTGTAAAGGATTCGCCGACACGAGTGCTGAAGGAAGACGAAGATACTTAGTTCGCTTTGACATTTGGGTGCGACCGACGAATTCGGGTCCACCTTCGCCCACATCGCGAACGAAGTTTTGTAGGATTGGTGCGGTTGGTCACTGGCACTCCCCAGGAGTGTATAAGAACCTTCCAAACCCGGATACGGCTTCTGGCCGTATAGTCCTGCCACTTCTGTCTTCCTTGGTCCCACGCGGGCAAGAACCGGACGGGAATACCGTCTCGCCTACACAAAACCCTGGTTTTGGCAGGTTCTTGTCCCGCTTCCGCCGCGGTAGCTCAGCTGGGTAGAGCGCTTGCCACAAGGCAAGAGGTTAGGGGTTCGAATCCCTTCCGTGGCTTGCGGGGTAGTTCATACAGAACACCAGGCGCTGGACCTGGAGGTTGCTGGTATTAATCCAGCCCCCGCTCAGGGTGAGTAGCTCAATGGCAGAGCACTGGGTTTTCCCCCAGCATCATGCAGGTTCGAATCCTGTCTTACCCATTGTTTCCCTGGCAGCGCGACCTATGCGCTGCCCCCTCCTCCCTTATACGAATACTGAACCGAGTTTGTGTGGTTGTAAGAAAAGGGTCGTATTAGAAAACAGCGACTCTGTGCAATTAAATAAGTGTTTCTAAAACCAGTACTCGAACCTCCTACCGGAGGGTAAGAGTTCTTTATATTGAGAGTTTGATCCTGGCTCAGGATGAACGCTGGCGGCATGCCTAACACATGCAAGTCGAGCGAGGCAGCAATGCCTAGCGGCGAACGGGTGAGTAACGCGTAGGAATTTGCCCCGAACTGGGAAATACCCAGCCGAAAGGTTGGCTAATGTCCCATAGTCCCGAAAGGGTAAAGGCGTAAGCCGGTTTGGGAGAAGCCTGCGTCCCATCAGCTAGTTGGTAGGGTAATGGCCTACCAAGGCGATGACGGGTAGCTGGTCTGAGAGGATGGTCAGCCACAATGGAACTGAGACACGGTCCATACACCTGCGGGTGGCAGCAGTTGGGAATCGTTCACAATGCGCGAAAGCGTGATGACGCAATGCCGCGTGGAGGAAGAAGGCCTTCGGGTCGTAAACTTCTTTTCCCAGGGATGATTATGACAGTACCTGGGGAATAAGGGCCTGCTAACTACGTGCCAGCAGCCGCGGTAATACGTAGGGCCCGAGCGTTATCCGGTATTATTGGGCGTAAAGAGTGCGTAGGCGGTTCAGTAAGACAATGGTTAAATCCCCGAGCTCAACTCGGGACCAGCCGTTGTTACTGCTAAACTAGTCGATAGCAGGGGCAAGCAGAATTCTCGGTGTAGGAGTGAAATCCGTTGAGATCGAGAGGAATACCAATGGCGAAGGCAGCTTGCTAGGCTATATGAGACGCTGAGGCACGAAAGCGTGGGGAGCGAACGGGATTAGATACCCCGGTAGTCCACGCCGTAAACGATGTGAACTAGCTATCAGGAGCATCGACCCTCCTTGTAGCGAAGCTAACGCGTTAAGTTCACCGCCTGGGGAGTACGGTCGCAAGACTAAAACTCAAAGGAATTGACGGGGGATCGCACCAGCGGTGGAGCATGTGGTTTAATTCGACGCTAAACGGAGAACCTTACCAGGTCTTGACATCTTCCGAAAGCCCTAGAAATAGGGCCGTGCCCGCAAGGGAACGGAATGACAGGTGTTGCACGGCTGCCGTCAGCTCGTGGCGTGAGCTGTGCCCTTAAGTGGGTAAACGAGCGAAACCCTCGCCATCTGTTGGATTTTTCAGATGGGACTGCCCTCATTCGGGGGAGGAAGGTGGGGACGACGTCAAGTCAGCGTGGCCCTTACGACCTGGGCTACACACATGCTACAATGGCGCACACAAAGGGTCTGCAAAGTCGCGAGACGGAGCTAATCCCATCAAAATGCGCCTCAGTTCGGATTGCAGGCTGCAACTCGCCTGCATGAAGCTGGAATCGCTAGTAACCGTGGGTCAGCTATACCACGGTGAATACGTTCTCGATCCTTGTACACACCGCCCGTCAAGTGAGCCGAGTTGGCAATGCCCGAATTCTGATTTTTTATTCGGAACACGGTAGGGTCAGCAAGGAGCACTAAGTCGTAACAAGGTATCCGTAGGGGAATCTGCGGATGGATCACCTCCTTTCTAAAAGGATTAGCTCTTGTATTTATACAAGTGGCTAGGTCGGTCTTCGAGGTATTTATACCAAAAAGATTTATGCACTTCATTTCTTACAACCACAGAGATTCGGTTAACTCAAAACGTCTCGACGCAAGTCGGGACGTTTTGTTTTCTTAAAAAATGGCCATTTAACTAGTTTAGGGCTTGCTTGGCTCAAGAAAAACGAGTAAAATAGTCTATAAGTCGTCAAAGAGTGGCGGCCGTTACGTATGGGAAAAGAGAAGAATGCAGCAGCTCACCATGCCTCCAACAAGGCATCCTGCACACGTACTGCACGTATCGCTTCTTCAGCCGGGCGCAGCTCCGGTTTCCGCTTCTTTCCCGGTGGATCCGGGACGTCCGTATCAACAGCAGATTCGTAACACGATCGGCCCATTGCCGGGCGCTCGTGCCCAACTCCTCAAGGTTCAGATAGGGGAGACCGAAACGCAGGTTAGTGGCATTGAGGTTGAGTGTGACAACGACGTCATGCAAGCTCGATGGTTCTCTTTCCGATGGTCTGCCGTCGTACTGATTACCCGGGGAGAAGAAGTGATCGCTCGGGAGTATCGAGTTCCTACCCGTACCGTTAGGGTTCTTCCGTATCTCGGCCGGAAAGTCCAAGACGAATACCCGGACGCGAAGAGCTTCCAGGTGTTCTCCCTCTCCTCCTTGTGCGAGAAGA
>DASWYB010000010.1:0-11113 GCA_036405195.1 Patescibacteria group bacterium | reverse complement strand
AAGAACCGCTGAGAAAGGGTGAGTCGTTTCTGTGGTGTCATCATGAATTCATTGTATGCGCCGGCAAGCATGAACGCATGGGCAAAAGAGCGCGAACAAGCAGCCTTTGGTTCACTATTTTTATACACTTTTACAATTTACAAAAGCAATCGCTTTCGTAAGTAACCTCGATTCCATCAACCCGGACTTGTACTTTTATATTCTCTTTTTAAAAAACTGATGACCAAAAAAGAGCTTCCAAGAGCTCTTTTTTGGTTTCTGACCTTAACGTGAGTAGCGATTATGACTGGGCTGGGCGTGGGCAGTCACGAACGTAAGAGCATACCCTTTATTATTTGCGCGGCCTGTTCGGCCGATTCGATGCACATAGTCTTCATACGTCGAAGGGATATCGTAGTTAATAACGTGTGACACGTTAGGAATGTCGAGACCACGAGCAGCAACATCCGTCGCAACAAGAATCTGAACGTCTTCTTGTTTAAACATATTTAAGGCACGCTGACGTTTTGGCTGGGTTTTATCGCCATGGATACACGCCACACGAAAACCACGGTCAGCTAACTCGTTACTGAGCGACTCGACACCATACTTGGTCTGTCCAAAGATCAAAACCTTATTATACGACGGCTGAACAAGTAACTCGTGTAGTTGCTCAATACGATCATCTTCGTGATTCACGTGAATAACATCTTGATCTACATTGGCAGACGTATCTTGGCTTTTAACTGAGATCATAACTGGATCTTTCAAGAAGTTACGTGTCAAAGCCTGAATCTGAGGCGACATAGTAGCTGAGAAAAAGAGGGTCTGACGCTCCTCTGAAAGACCAGACAAGAGCAACTGAATATCATCGATAAAGCCCATGTCTAACATACGGTCAGCTTCGTCGAGTACGACCGAGCGAAAACCAGATAGGTTTAAGACGCGGCGTTCAACTAAGTCTTTTAAGCGACCAGGAGTTCCAATGACAAACTGAGGATTACGACGTAGCTGAGCAATCTGCGCTCCAATTGGTGCACCGCCAATAACAAGTGTTGCATATTGGTTCATACCACGAGCAAACTCTTTAAATTCTTGTTGAATCTGCAAGGCTAACTCACGCGTCGGCGTCATAATCAAGACGCGGTCATATTTATGGTTCGAAACCTTATGAATCAGAGGGATGAGAAAAGCGGCTGTTTTACCGGTTCCCGTATTCGCAATACCAATAACATCACGTCCTTCAAGGCTAACGGGAATCGTGCGATCCTGGATTGCGGTTGGGGTTGAATAACCCTTACCTAATATATTTGCTTTCAAAATTTTATTGAGCGAAAAATCAGCAAAGTTATGTTTGGGTACATACACTTCGACAGGTGTTGTCATTGAAGCTTTTTGAATAAAGCGGTCAATCGAAATGTATTTGCCAGTAAATTTGCGCTGATTTGGGCGTCGTGAAAAACGCTGAGAACTCGATCCAAACGGTCGAGGAGAACGATTATACATAGATTCCTTTATCCGTGGATAACCACGGGAATGTATGAACCTATGGCTTACAGGATACTTTGATCCGGGAGGTTCATATGAATAGTAGTGGCAGTGCTAACGTAGAGAACTCGTTAGCATCTACTATGCAAGAGTTCTAGAGAATGAGCCATTCATTCGCCCATACAGGGCGGTTTGGCAATGCATAGATCATCTTATCTTATATACTTACTTTTGTCAACCACTTAAATAGACTGGGCTGCATCGAGTATTTTTCGAGTTGTATGATAAAAACGCGAAGTCGTTTGAACTTGAAAGTTTTTTTCAATAAAGACATTGGGATTTCCCGGCCGCCCAACGCTTAAATCCAAAATTACAAAAAGCTCTGTTTCTGTTTGTCCCACAATTTCGTAGTCTTTTTTCGGCGAAGCAATTGGCAGAGTTAAAGGAGAGACAGCTGTCGAAAGAAACATGATAAAAAACCGCTTATCCTCGGGCTGCTCTATCCCTTTAAACGGAGAAACCTCAAGAGAATAGGCGACTTCTTCGCATGTACGTAAAAAGGTAGGCACCGCATAACCTAACGCCGACCGTAAGTGCAACTCAATTATTTGAGAGAGATTAACCCGGTCTGTTTCGGAAGTACTAAAAAAGACATTTCCGCTTTGGATATACGTACGTACATTTTGCAATCCGAGCTCTTCAAAAAGTTCTCGTAAACGTTGCATAGTTACCGTATGACCACCAACGTTAATCCCCCGTAAGAAAGCAATGTATACCATACGAATCAGTATACCAGATTGTTGCGTTTGATATACTGAGTAAAAAGTAGTTTTATGGCAACTCATTCAACAACTATTGATTTTCTTCTCGAACAAATTCAATCAGCAGGCAATGTAAGGGCACGTAAAATGTTTGGTGAATATGCCCTCTATTGTAACGACAAAGTTGTCGCTCTGGTGTGCGATGATCAGCTTTTCGTCAAACAAAGCTCAATAAGTTCACATTTTTCCGAGTTCTACCACGAAGCACCTCCGTACCCTAACGCAAAAATGTACTTACAGGTATCTTCAGAGAAGTGGGACGATGCAGACTGGCTTAGTAATTTCATTCGTCAAACTGCCGAAGCACTGCCAGCACTAAAAAAGTAATCTTCCCCTGTCATTCCATCTTACTATTTTGAAATTATACTCATTTACAGGTATAATACATATCTATGGCTCAAGGTGACGTTATTATCAGCTTCGATCGAGTATCCTTTGGGTACGACCCTCTCAAACCTCTGTTAGATGAGGTTGAATTTAGCATCCGCGAGCGAGCTAAATTCACAATAATGGGACAAAATGGAGCAGGAAAAAGCACTCTCTTTAAACTCATTGCAGGCCAACTCAAACCCCAATCCGGCCGGATTAATATTCGAGACGATGCAAAGATTGCCACATCACTCCAGGTTGTGCCTCGCGATAAACTTAATGTGACTGTCCAAGAGTTTTTTGCCGGAGCTTTTAAAGATGTACCTCGGGATCTTGAACGTCGCATTACAAGCGTATTAGAAACAGTTAATCTCGTTGCTCCTCTCACAAAAAAAATGAACGAGTTTTCTGGTGGCCAGCAAGCCCGACTCTTACTCGCATACGGACTCATTCAGGAGCCAGATATCCTTTTGCTCGATGAGCCAACCAACAATCTGGACCCTACAGGTATTTGGCATCTGACAGAATTTTTAATTAACTATCCTAAAACCTGTATTGTAATTTCCCACGATGCCAACTTTTTGAACATGTTCACTGACGGCGTTCTACACTTAGATGTATTTAGCCGCAAAGTAACAAAGTACCTTGGCGACTACTACTCCGCAGTTGATGCAATCGAAGCACAGATTGAACGCGACCGCCGCCAGAATGCACGGCTTGAGAAAGAAATCCAAGACAACAAAGATAAAGTGAACTTTTTCGCCAATAAAGGTGGAAAGATGCGTAAATTGGCCAGCAAACTTCGCGATTCTATCGAAGAAGCAGAAGAGAACAAAGCGGAAGTTCGTCGAGAAGAAAAAACATTAGGTCACTTTACCATTCCTTTCCAGGACTTCCCGGATGCGATCGTTACAATTAACTCAGTTACGTTTTTAAAGGATCATACACCGGTTACGAAACCCGTTGATATACAGTTACGTAAGCGACAACGCTTACTCCTCGAGGGGTCCAATGGCATTGGTAAAAGCACCTTACTCGAAGCACTGGCACGAGGCACTCAAGCCGGAGCAAAAATTAACCCCGAAGTTAAAGTAGGCTATTATCGCCAAGATTTTTCTGGCTTAAACTTTGACGCTACCGTGCGTGAAAGTTTAGAAGAAATGGATCCGGCAGCAGATAATGAAACCATTTATCGCACTGCAGCCCGCTTCTTAATTACATCTGATTTACTCAAAAACAAAGTCGGCAGCTTGTCTGAGGGGCAAAAAGGATTACTCTGCTTTGCTCGATTTACGCTTCAACAACCTGGTCTCTTAATACTCGACGAACCAACCAATCATATTAACTTCCGCCATATTCCGGTAATTGCACAAGCTATTCAGGATTACGAAGGCGCGGTTGTCTTAGTAAGTCACGTACCGGAATTTGTAGAACAAATTAAATTCACCGAAACATTAGACTTAGGTAAACTCTAATCCTAAAATAAAAAATAGCTCGTAGGAGCTATTTTTTATTTTGATTATGAAGTTACTTTTCCAATCACTGAAAGGAATTTTTCAAAGTCGCCTACTTCGTGTGAGGAAGGCAAGACTTCTTGGGCAAGCAACTCAGCTCGCTCAAATTCTTCCTGCAGGATTCGTTGCCCACTCGGAGCTAGCGATACATAACTTACCCGAGCATCGTGTTGGCTGGGTTCGCGTTTGATTAAACCAATTTTCTCCATCGGAGCTAAGAGCCGGGTAACTCCTGAAGGAGTAAAACCCATCTTGTGAGCTAAGTCGACACGACGTAACTTATTACCTTCCGCACTAGTAAGGTAGTAAAGAATCAAAAAATCGTTAAGGCCGATTCCACCTCCCAATCTACCATCAAAGTAGCGGGAGATAATAGACTGCGCTCGTGCCATACTTATAACAAGCTTTAAACTTGTGTCGGGGGTAAGAAGAATGCTTTTATTTGACATGTCAACAATATAGCAACTTGGTACATTGATGTCAAGTATGTAATAAAAAGAGGCGTAAAAATTTCAGTTTTTTCTCAGTATCGCGGTATACTATACCTATATGAGATTACTCGTTATCGAAGATGAGCATAAAATTGCCAACGCCTTAAAAAAAGGACTCGAACTCGAGTCCTTCGCCGTTGATGTTGTTTACAACGGAAAACAGGGTATGAGCTATGCGCTCGATGAAAGTTATGACCTGATTATTCTCGACCGCATGCTGCCCGACATAACCGATGGCATGGAAATTTGTCGAAACGTTCGTGATAAAGGCTTACACACCCCTATCTTGATGCTGACAGCAAAAGATCAAGTCAGAGATCGGGTCGGTGGCTTGAACGCTGGTGCAGATGACTACTTAGTAAAACCTTTTGCTTTTGAAGAGCTCTTAGCTCGGGTGCGCGCATTGCTTCGTCGTCCTCAAGAAACAACCCACTCCCTGCTGAAAACCGATGACCTCCGCGTAGATACCGTTAACTTTGCCGTAACTCGAGCCGGAAAGCCTATTTCTCTTTCAACAAAAGAGTACGCTCTTTTAGAGTACTTAATGCGTAATAAAGGCCGCACACTCACGAAAGATCAGATAATTTCTCATGTATGGGACTACGATGCCGACATCCTCCCTAACACCGTCGAGGTGTATATCGGCTATCTCCGCTCCAAAGTTGATAAGCCTTTTCCAAGCCGTCCCCTTATTCACACTATCAGAGGCTTTGGCTATCGGTTTGGAGAAAAGGCATGAACTCATTCGGTACGCCTCTCTTTCGATCGGCTTCACTTCGCTTAACCCTTTGGTACCTCCTTATCCTCATGGTCTTAAGTGGGTTATTTAGCGGTGTTCTGTATCAAGTATCAACACAAGAGTTTAATCGCGAAATCCGACGTTTTGAGTCTATGCAACAGTCAACCCTCTTTGCGCCTCGAGGGTTTACCGAATTTCGGCGGTTACGACTCGAAGAGATTGCACAAAGCAAACAACACATTTTAATGAATCTGGTTTATTTTAACGTCGTTATTCTCGTGGCGGGCGGAGGACTCAGCTACTTGTTAGCACAAAGGACACTTGAGCCAATCGAAGAATCTCTTGAAGCCCAACATCGTTTTATTACCGATGCGTCCCATGAATTGCGCACCCCTCTGACCGCAATGAAAACCGAGCTCGAAGTCGCTTTACGCGACAAAAATCTTACTTTCGAAGAATCGAAACAACTCCACGCGAGCAATCTGGAGGAGGTAGGCAAACTTGAAACGTTAGCCAACAACCTACTCAAGTTAGCAAAGCCTCCCACTCAGGCAGCCCTACACGCCTTCGAAACATGCCAAACCGGTGACATCATACAGGCTGCAATTACAAAAATTGCCCCGCTGGCCAAATCAAAAGAAATTGTGATTGATAATTCGGTAAGAAATAGTGAGATCGAAGGAGACGAACGTAGTTTGACCGAGCTCTTCACCATCTTGCTTGATAACGCAATTAAATACAGCCCTTCTCATACCAAAGTAACGATATCGAATACAATAAAACGAAAACAAAAAGAAATAATCTTTCATATCGACGATGAAGGGATTGGAATTAAAGCATCCGATTTTCCTCACATTTTTGAACGTTTTTATAGAGCAGATGCGTCTCGTTCTAAACAAATTGCCGATGGACATGGCTTGGGTCTCGCAATCGCCAAGAAAATTACCGAAATGCACCATGGTAGTATTGATGCCACTCCTCGAACCGAAAATGGAACACGTTTTACCGTAACGCTTCCTATTTCTCAGCCATCGTCGCGACTCGCTGAGTAGGTAATCTATCCGATCTTTTCCCGGGATTGATATTCTAAGCTCTTTCTCAGGCTAGCTCACTAAGCTCATACTGAACCCTCAAATAGGAAAGGATGATTATGAGCATACTCGTGCATGGAGCCAGAAACGCTTTTCGCAATACGATACGTACTTTTTCAATAACGCTCATTCTGGCACTTAGTATCGGACTCGCCCTCATTATGTTTCTTGCTTATCGAACTGTTTCGGCTCGTATAGAAACGGTAAAATCAACCATCGGTAACACAATTACGGTTAATCCCGCTGGAGCCCGTGGATTTGAAGGTGGTGGAGAGCCACTCACTGTCTCGCAAATAAACGACCTAAGCAACCTTGAGCATGTTAACAAAGTAGCGGCAACTCTCTCAGCTCGAATGACCGCAGGAACAGACACGTCATTAGTTACCGCTATCGAAGCCGGTACACTTGGATTACGGCAAAATCGATTTAACCAACGTGATGTACCTACTATTTCTCCGGGGACACAAGGTCAAACACGTACATTCACGATTCCCATCATGGTAACTGGCATCAAAGACACATCCATTCTTACTACAGGGAGTACTTCGGTAATAAGTGGAAACGTCTTTAATGGCGATTCCGACGATAATGTCGCGCTCCTTGGAAAATCACTCGCAGAAAAAAATGGCCTTATGACCGGATCAACATTTACCGCTTTCGGCACGACAATTACCGTCAGTGGCATTTATGATGCTGGCAATCAATTTGCCAATAGTAGCCTCTATATGCCTTTAAAAACAACGCAGCGGCTTTCGGGACAAACAGATGAAGTAAGCGTCGCCACGGTTTCCGTAGACTCTGTTACCAATCTCGATGCCACCGTAACAGCCATAAAGAATAAATTGGGAGAAGATAAAGCTGACGTCACGTCGAACGAAGAATCAGCCAAGCAAGCGCTTTCCCCATTAGAGAACGTAAAAAATATTTCGTTTTACAGCCTTATTGGCTCACTCGCGGCCGGAGCAATCATAACGCTCTTAACCATGATAATGATTGTACGAGAACGTCGAAAAGAAATTGGTGTTCTCAAGGCTATTGGAGCCTCAAATATACGGGTGGTCGCCCAATTCATAACCGAGTCATTGGTTCTGACTGTGTTGGGCAGTATTGTGGGAATGATTCTAGGCTTTTTCCTTAGCAACCCCATTCTTTCTGCCCTTGTTGCCAACTCAAGCACTACCGATGGATCAACAGCTGGAAGAATGATTGCCGGACCAGGCGGAGGTGGATTTATGCGTATCTCTCAGCTTGGGAGCACCGTTCAAACAAACTTACGAGATATCCATTCCGTAATGAGCTACGATATTTTACTCTATGGCCTGTTGGCAGCACTTATAATCGCCATTATCGGGAGCGCTCTGCCAGCCTGGCTCATTGCGAAAGTACGACCCGCAGAAGTAATACGAGGAGAATAATATGCTTGAAGTAAAAGATCTCACAAAAGAGTTTCACGCCGCAGACATCCAAGTAAAAGCAGTTGATACGCTAAGTTTTCAGGTTCCGGCAGGGTCCTTTGCTGCTATCGTTGGAAAAAGTGGCAGCGGTAAAAGTACGCTCTTAGCATTACTAGGAGCACTCGAACGCCCAAGCCATGGATCTATAAAAGTTGACGATCAAGACATTACTAAACTTGGCGATAGTAAACTCATTCGATATCGTCGAGAAAAGATTGGATTTATATTCCAACACTACAACCTTATTCCTAACTTAACCGCACTCGAGAACGTTATGCTCCCCATGGAATTTGCCGGCCTCCCAACAAAAGAGCGCCGAGAACGAGCCGAACATCTCTTAAACGAAGTTGGCCTCACTGACGACAAACAACACCGAAGGCCGGGAAGACTATCGGGCGGAGAACAACAGAGGGTTTCAATTGCTCGAGCCCTGGCCAACAAACCTAAACTTATATTAGCTGATGAGCCGACCGGCAACCTAGACAGCAACACGAGTAAAATGATCGTCGAGCTTCTTCGCCACCTTGCGAAAACCGAGCAAACAACTATTCTTGTGGTAACACATGACCTTAACATTACGAAACACACAGATATGACTTTTCAGCTTAAAGATGGCAAGTTAATTCACCATGCCGGCCATATTAAAGAGTTAGTCTCTTAATATAAGCAAATTCTCAGTTTCGGCTGGTAACCTAGCGAGTAAGAAAGGTGGTGAGTACAATGAAAACAAAGTATCTCTTCCCAATTCTTGGGCTTGCAGCCCTTGGAGTCGTATCACTTGGAGCAATGCATACGCTCGCTCATGATACAGCGGCCAGTGACGGTAAAACGCTTGTACAAAGGCTTTCAGAAAAGTTTAACTTAAAAGAAAGCGACGTTGAACAGGTTTTCACCGAGCACAAATCTCAGGTTCAGGCCACGATGGAGAAGCGTATTGACGATAAGCTCACCCAAGCAGTGACCAACAAGAAAATCACTGAAGAACAAAAACAAAAGATTATCGCCAAACAAAAAGAGCTTCAAACACAGATGGAAGCCACGAAAGAAACGCTCAAAAACATGACTCCCCAAGAGCGTCAGGCAGAAATGAAAAAACAGCGTGACGCACTCGAGCAGTGGGCAAAAGATAATGGCATTGATACCCAGTACCTTCGGGGACTTGGATTCAAAGGAGTCCATCGAGGAGGAATGCGTGGAGGCCACCGTCCGTTCTAACGCACCCCTTGAAATTATAAAAAATAACCGTAGATTCGTGTGTCTACGGTTATTTTTTTGGGAACACAATCCTCTTCTAACTAGATTTTACACCACTCGTCAGGAGCTCGACCGCATGATCGAGAGAACCAGCTGGAGTAATCTTCCCTCCGTTGACAAAGAGAATCTCGTCCGCGTTCTCAATCGTATTGAGTCGGTGGGCAATAATGACACGTGCGGTTTGAGCAGGAAGACGTTTTAAGATCTCATCCAGAATCTGCTCTGTTACCGTATCGATGTTTGCAGACGCTTCATCGAGGATAAGGATATCGGGGTGACGTAGAAGAGCACGCATAAAGGCGATAAGCTGCTTCTGTCCAAGACTAATACCGTCCGCGCTTGTAGTAACCGGAGTATCGAGTCCTTGATCAAATCGCTTTAATAGATCGCTTAAACCCTCTCTTTCGAGCAGCTCAACAAGTTGTTCATTGGTATACTCAGCATATGCGTTATTACCATAGAGAATATTTTCTCGGACTGTACCGGTGAACAAGAATGGATCTTGCAAAATAAAACCAATCTTGGCAGTCCGAACATCGGCTTCATACGTACGGATATCTTGACCATTCAAGTAGACCGTTCCCTCTGTTGGATCGTACAGGCGAGCAATCAGAGACGCTGTCGTGGTTTTCCCGCCGCCCGTAGGTCCCACTAATGCGTACGTCTTGCCAGGATACATCACAAAGTTGATATTTGTCAGAACAGGAGCGCCATCCGGATACTGAAATCCGACTTTTTTAAATTCAATAATGCCTTTACCCTTCGCATCTTCGCTGGCCTTAACCACGGTTAAATTACTCTTCATAGCTAGGATTTCACCGATTCGCTCCCAAGCTGCCAATGCCGTCTGAAGATCAGACCACAAAGCTGCCATTTGACGAAGTGGATCGTAAAAGCGAGAGACGTAGGCTAAGTAACTAATGAGAAGCCCAAACGTAAAGCTCCCCTGCGAAATGAGGTAGAGACCGTAGACAATAACAATCATCTGGCCCACATTCGAAGCTAAACCAAACGTTGGTACGTACGTACTATTGGCAATACCCGACGAAATTGACGCATGGTAATTTTTTTCGTTTACTTCTTCAAACTTTTTGCGGAAGTAATCACGACGGTTAAAAGCAATAATCACTTTAAAATTTTGAAGGCTTTCAGCAATCTCGGCACTCATACCACCTGTAGTCTGGAGATTCTCTAGGTTTTTACGCTTTACCCATTCTGTCGTTAACTGCGCAAACACGAGCAGCACGACAGCAGGAACTAAGGCAGCGCTTCCCAAGGTAAAATTAACGACAAGCATGGCAATCCCAGCCCCAATAATGACAAAGACATTACCAACAAACTGCATCAAGGAACGAGAAAAGAATTGGTTGAGTTTATCTGTGTCATTGTTAATGCGGGAGATTAAATCGCCACCTTTATTTTGGTTAAAGAAAGCAATTGGCAACTCCTGAAGCCGCGTAAAGATGGCGTTGCGGAGGTTAAAAAGAATACGCTGTCCCACTATGCCCATAATTCGAGTTTGAATGTATCCACTCAGCAACATACCGAGATACGTTGCCAAGAGATATCCAACGTAAACCAAGACACCGTGATAGTCTCCACGAATTATATAGTGGTCAACCGCCCGTCCGACTAAAATAGGTGCCAGGATAGTTAGACCGGAGTTGCACAAAATAGCCAGAAACGCACCGACTAACCGTAACTTTTCGTTGGTAATATACGGCCACAGTTTTTTAAGAACTGCGAACATGGATTCGTTGGGAGTAGGTGCTTGGGAATTAGTGAGTGTGTACTTCATAGGTGTTGGTACTCTGTTGGGTTGTATAGATCTGCATATATTCTGGTGATTGCTTGAGAAGCTCTTTATGCGTTCCTTTCGCCAAGAGCTCGCCTTCCATCAGAAGGAGAATTTG
>DASWYB010000009.1:0-10408 GCA_036405195.1 Patescibacteria group bacterium | reverse complement strand
GCCAATTTAAGAGATTTAGCTGCATTTAAAGATGTTATGCGTGCTTTTATCAACAAAGCTTTTTTTGAACCTGCCAGTTATTTATCGAGCTTATTCGATAAACTCAGTACTCAGTTTTCTGTGAGTACAAAGAATCTTAATCGCTATCTTCAAAAAGATATTTTAGCCCTCTATGACGGCGCGTATGTTGCTGATGACGAGCTAAGCGCACGAACACATGCATTCGTAACGTTCACATACGAAGACCGTCCTTTTACCCTATCAGGAACAGATTGTTTGGAGATCATTCGGGACTTTGAAGACATCATTATTCCTGATCAAAACCTTCTTAAAGGACAAACCGCGAATGGAAAGTCCATAATTCAGGGGAAAGTAAAAGTTATTCCCGTAGACTACAGCGACTTCAATCGGGTCAATGCAGAAATAGAAAAAATGGAACCAGGCGATATTTTGGTGGCCGAAACCACTGCCCCCGAACTTATGCTCGCCTGCAAAAAGGCGGCTGCGATTGTAACTGATCTAGGCGGACTCCTTTCCCATGCCGCAATTGTATCGCGCGAGTTAGGAATCCCTTGTATCGTCAATACAAAGCACGCATCTCGAGTGCTTAAAGATGGAGATATCGTTGAGATAGATACAACTAGGGGCGTCGTAAGACGTATAGAGCTAATAAAGAATACTTTAAAATGAACACCTTAGAATTCGAACCTTCGGCTTTTCGAAACTGGACTGTTGCTTATTGCCAGCTCGCTTATCATATGTGGGTCACTGAATTTCGTCGGCAATTTGGATGGAGCCTCACAGACATGTGTTATGAGTGGAATGGAAGCTATACCACGATGTATCGTGCTCCTTCAGAGCACATAGAAAAGCTCTTTCATTTCGTGGCGGAGGAGTCACAAAATGACCCCGATTATTTTGAGAGAATAGCACATGAAGCAGAACAAGAATCTGCCGATGAAGCTACTTACTTTAGCTCGTTACAAGAGTTAGACTTCACGGCGGTTGATTCAGAAAAGTTAAAAATGCTCTTTCAGGATTTTTGTGCTTATGTTTTACCGCCAATGCCCAAATTTTTTATTGTAATGTACTTTCCGCAAGCATTAGAGCTACACCCTGAAGCACAAGACAAGTTTAAAGCTGACAATGATCGTCTCATTGAAGCGCGCGGCAAAATCGATAAAATTGCAGCGCCAATTGGTAATATGCTGACAGAAAAATTCGGTCATGCTGCATTAGCACGTTATGGTTTAGATATTTCATTGGCTCGCTATCTTACGTTAAGTGAAATAGAAAGCCTTTTTGCGAATACCATCGACAAAGAACAACTTGTCGACGAACTGAGCAAACGCCAAAGATACTGTTTAATCGCTGGTGGAGAAGTTGTGGAAATGACTATCCAAGACTACCTAACGAGCAAAGGATGGCGATTGGTAGCCGAATCCGAACCCCAACAGCTCCAGGGGAGTGTTGCGCATTCTGGTTCTGAAAAAAAATAAAAGGGACTGCACGAATTATTCTAAATACATCATCACTTCATCAAGTGCAGCTAGGTGACATTTTGGTTGCCCCTATGACCACACCCGAATATAGTCCCGTGTTTTCGAAGGTGAAAGCCATTGTGACAGACGAAGGGGGCGTGACATGTCATGCCGCAGTAGTAGCACGCGAGCACCAAATCCCTACTATTGTTGGCACAAAAAAGCCAGCCAAGTTATTACAAATAGCCAAGAAATAGAGCTGGATCTTTCATCTGGCACAGTCAGTATTTTAACAAACAAGTAATATTTACGATCACTATGGATTGACGGAAACAGGTAAAATATGGTATATTTTACCTGTTCTTTGGAACCGCTCACGTATTGGGGAAACTAGGGGGAACGTAATGAGCAGATCTCGAGAGATAGTGCGGACCGCGACCGTTTGTACCTACCTCTTCCGGCACGGGGAGACACCGACACTCCCAGACGGTAAGCGTGAAGACCGCCTCACACCACGAGGAGAGAGGCAAGCCGCTCTGGCGGGCATGACGCACCTGAAAAATCTCCAGGTGCTCGGTATACTATCGAGCGGTACACGCCGCTCAACCGAGACAATCCGGACCGCTTGCACGGCGGCGGGAATGGAAGTCCCTGGTGTTGAGGTTGTAGCGGCAATCGGATTTTCGTGGATTGACGATCAAGTCCCACCATGCGACTTCTATGCCATCGAGCGCCGTTTACATGAAGAGTACGGCGGATCACGGAGAGTGCCAATCTATGCCTGGCTCGAGGCCTATCCGCACGCCCAGGCTACCCGGGGACGTCTTACGGAGTTCCTGCATCACCGCGCTAAACAGGAATTCATGGAGTGGCCACTCCACAGCATGATAAACCTGGTGGGAGGCTCGCATGGACCCACGGCAGCCACTGCGGCGCTCAACACCCGGGAAACAATGGGCTTGGACTTCGCCGATGGCATTCGCTACGACGTGGAAGTCGTGCGGTATGACACCGACGAGATCGAGACAAAACTCGTGCGCTCACGTGTGCTCACTTGCCCCGACTGCAAGTAACCATTCTTGCGACAGGCAAGGATCATAGGGTTCCGGCTACGCACAGCTGTGCGTACGTCCGGAACCCTTTTCTTATTGACCTTTTCTCTTAAAATATGAGACAAAACAGATATGAGTAAAGCTGTTATTAACGAACACCAACCTTCTATGACCGAATGGTTTGCGGCGATCGGCGAAGAAAAAGAGTCGCAGGCATTCCGCGAAGAAGATTTAAAAAAGCAAGCAAAACTTGAGACCCTTTACCAAACGATCAACCTTACGTATGAACGACCCGAGATTTGGCCCGCCACGGAGATAACAGAAGAGAACCCGGCCTTTGCGGAACTCCTTAAAACACGCGGTAAGGAGCTCTGTGCGTTTCGCTTGGTTCCCCAAAAGCCCGGTCTCGAAAAAATCCGAAACCGTGGCCTCTCGATTCAAGACTGTTACGAAACCTGGTTTAAAAACCTCACCATTAACCGAGAAGATTACAAAGTCGAAATCTGTCCTCACTCAGACACGCTTCTTTGGTCTACAATCTTTGTGGTCAATAAGGATATGGTTTTTGGGGAGATAATTCAAGGTATGCATAATCAGCTTACCCAAGGAAACACCATTTCGACGCCGTACCGATTTCAGTATAACTATAAAGACTGGGTGTGGTCTGAAGACAACGCAGAAGCCAAACATCAAATGGAACGAACCTTGGCAATGCTTAAGGTTGAGGACATCCAAAAACAAGCAGAATTAAAACAAGCTCTGAACGCAAACTTTTCGCATGGCTATCTTGTAGGCTATTTTGAAACTACGGTTTGGGAAGGTGATAA
Organism: Patescibacteria group bacterium; assembly: GCA_036405195.1. GTDB lineage: Bacteria > Patescibacteriota > UBA1384 > 2-12-FULL-50-11 > DASWYB01 > DASWYB01. The sequence goes on along the minus strand of DASWYB010000009.1, from coordinate 7,048 downwards.
AATTCACTTCATTGACTACAACCGCCTCTTACCTCAGTTTTTCTTAACTCCGCCGCCGATGAATAACGAAAAACAAAGCGACACGACAATCTTAACCGGCACACCCGCCTTTGCCGGGAGCGCAACTGGTACGGTGGTAATTGTGCCTGAAGACAAAATAAACTCCGTTGACTTTCCCGAAGGCTCTATTCTTGTCTGCGACAACACAGACGTTCGCTACCTGCCTCTTATGAAAAAGTCTGCCGCCATTGTAACCAATCGCGGCGGCATGCTTTCTCATGCAGCCATCGTCGCTCGCGAACTTAAAATCCCTTGTTTAGTTGGCACGAAGACCGCTACAAAAACACTCTCAACCGGTATGCACATTCAAGTGGATGCCTCCGCCGGTACTATTTGTAAGGCCTAGTATGACACCTATTATCATTACAGATAACGAAAACCCCGACCTCGACGGAACGGCCTGCATTTATGCCTATACTGAATTCCTAAAAACCCAGGGGGAATCACCTCTCGGAGCAATTTATGGGACTCCCCAACGGGAAGCTCTTTTTGTCCTCGATTGTTTTAAGGTTTCCCCTCTCCCTATCGCCGATCAACTCGTTACCCCTCAAAGCCAAGTAATCCTTGTCGATACGAGCGTGCTTCGCACAATTGCAGCCGAACAGATTAACCCAACTCAAGTGATAGAAATTATCGACCACCGACAATTCAATCACGCCGAATCATTCCCCTCTGCGAAAGTTCAGATTGAACGTGTTGGCGCTGCCGCAACTCTTATCGCCGAGAAGTTTCAAGCAGTAAAAATAAAACCCACATATGAATCCGCCGGATTATTGTACTCGGCAATTATTTCCAATACCGTCAATTTTAAAAATAACGTCACCACCGACCGAGACCGAGCCATGGCGACATGGCTCAAAGCCGGGCTTAACCTTCCTGAAGATTATATTGACCAAATGTTTACCGCTAAATCAAAACTCAACGGCACTCTTGAAGAAGTGATTCGGAGCGATGTTGCCCTCAACGAGTTGGGTGGCAAACGATTTGGCATTGCCCAACAAGAAATTGTGCAAGCTAAAAATTTTATCGAAGACAACAAAGACGAGCTCCATCGTATTCTTCAGACTATCAAAAAGGAAAAGTTGCTCGATCATATATTTCTCAGCTGTATTGATGTCCTGGAAGGAAAAAACTATTTCTTCTTTATTGACCCCGAAACCGAAGCTCTTACAACACGCATCTATAATCAACATGGTCATCCTATTATGATGCGCAAAGAAATTTTCCCTGCGATTAAACAAGCCGTCGAAAAAGATCCTGCCAAACAGAACCAAGCATAATGACACAGGTCGTATTTACGCACCGAGCCCTACATAAGAAAGAAGCCTCGCTTGTATCAAAAAAATTAAGAGAGACTCCATACATAACGGGTTACATGCCGGATGAATTGGTTTGCTTGGATAACAGTAACATCGCAGAAGTTGATGGTCGGTTCGCCGGAGTTTGCATTACCAAAGATATTTCTTCTCGTTGGTCTGAAATTGCGATGATGTACGTCCTTCCTGAATTTCGCAATCAGGGCATTGGAACAACTCTTTTTGATCAAGCTTTTCAATCTATTCGCTACAAAAAGAGGCACCTGTACTGCGTCAGCCGGAATAAATCCGTGATCAAGCTGCTCCATAGTCAGGGTTTCGTATTCCGTTCGCGGATATGGCAACTCCCCTTACCTGTAATACTCCACATCATCCGATTTTCTTTAAACTTTTACCGTGTAAAAGAGTTTGTACGAAAACTTTTTGCCTTTCAAAAACAGGATCCCTTTGTGTATGCCTTACTCCCATATTCAAAACCCGTTGTCAGGGAGACAGCAGATAGGTAAGATAGAAAGTGATTTTATGAATAAAAAGAAGGGACCGCGTGGCAGCTCGTTACCATATTATTATCGACGTATCCGAAGTTAGTGAACCGGCACTTGTCAGTCAGAGCGGGATTAACCGGCTCCTCACCGACCTGCCTGCTAAGATTGATATGAAAATTCTCCATGGCCCTGTGGTAATAGAAGGTATCCCCGAAAATCCCGGGGTAACAGGCTTTGTTGTCATTGATTTTTCCCATATTTCAGTCCACACCTTTACACAAACAAGCCAAGCTCTCGTTGATATTTTTTCTTGCAAGAAATATAGCCAAAACGAAGCAGAAGATTTTGTCCTGAGGTATTTTGGAGTCACAAAAGGCCAGGCTAAAATTCAAGTTGTTTCCTGGGGATAAAAACCCGAATCCCGGATCGCGAAGAGGGCTCCTGGTGGAAGCCCTCTTTTAAATCGCGTTTTATATTTTGTATAAGTTTTGTGCTACGGAGCTACGTCGCCCTTTATTGATCACTTTCTTCCCGTTGATCTTCCCACCGTGCCTGACCACCTTGACTTCCAATTTCTCGGTAAAAGTCTGGGCCGTGCTTACGCTTTGTGGCTTCACCACCTTCGTGGCCAATTTCCTGGAAGAAATCACTATCGTGAGTTTCCGCTGTGGCTTCGCCACCTTTACGACCTATTTCCTCATAAAAGTCTGGGCCGTATTTTTCTTTTGTGGCTTCTCCCCCTAAGTGACCAGCTTCTTCCCGAGACATCCCTTCTCGCTCCTGATCCTCACGTTGACTGCCTCGCTTATTACGATTTCCATTCTGGTTTGCCATGCTCTCTCACCTCCTCTCTACTTCCTTGCACTCCCATGGTAAGCCATACCGGAGGCGAATACATTGGCAAGACAGCTGACACCTTCCGCTTCAAAAAAAAGACTTTGTGCGCTGTTCTACAAACAACTGTTGTAGCGTCTGACTGAATAACCTCATTTTGTACGAACCATCCTTAGGAAAACTCCTAATGCCCTTATTTTAGAAAGAAGTTATGTTACAGATCACAACGCATTAACGAAAGGAGTTCTATGCATGAAATGATTGTTGCGGCATTTCCCGACCGTTCAAAAGCCGATAAAGCAATTGAGCATCTGGAAAATAAAGGGTATAGCGAAAAAGATATTTCGGTTATTACCCGCCAGAGTGACACGAAGGACGTAAGAACGGTTGGGGAATCAGACCAGGCTGCCGATGTTGGATCTGCCGCCGTCACAGGTGGGACGTTAGGGGGAGTAGCCGGGCTTCTTCTTGCCGCAGCGGGAATTATTATTGTCGGACCTATTGCGGCAGCTCTCGGTCTCGCTGGAGTGGCCGGGACAGTGGCATCTGGTGCGGTTATTGGTGCGGTAGCAGGAGGATTAACCGCTGCGCTTACCAACCTCGGTATCCCCGCCGAACAGGCTAAGGAATACGACCGGGTCGTCCAAGAAGGTGGTGTCATTCTGGCGATTCCCGTCAAAGATCTCGACAAAGACGAAATCCGCAGAATCCTCGAAGGCAACGGAGCCGAAGGAACTAGTGAAATCGAAATGAAACACTAGTTACAAAAGGAGCCTTGTAACCTAGGCTCCTTTTAAAATGTTCTCTTCGCCTGTGGTATAGTGGAGTCACATAAACCTTACCTCAGGAGATACTTCATGCTGACACTTGGATCTGCTGCTCCCATTTTTACACTTCCAAACCAAGATGGAAAAGTTGTTTCGTTATCCGATTTTCTTGGCAAATGGGTCGTCGTTTACTTTTACCCCAAAGATGACACGCCCGGCTGTACCGTCGAGGCATGCAGTTTTCGCGATGCAGAAAGTGAGCTTACCGATGCCGGGATTACAGTCCTTGGTATCAGCAAAGATTCTGTCGCCTCACACAAAAAGTTTGCCGATAAGTTTAATCTAAAATTTCATTTACTTGCCGACCCATCAACCGAGGTAATTCAAGCCTATGACGCGTGGCAAGAAAAAAGCATGTATGGCAAAAAGTTTATGGGCATTCAACGCAGTACCGTACTTATTAATCCTGACGGAAAGATTACCAAAATTTTCCCCAAAGTAACCCCCAAAGATCACGCCAAAGAGATTTTAAAAGCAGTACAAGAGAGCGAATAACCACAACTTTTATAGGCAAACTATTGCCATTTTTTTAAAAATAGAATATAATATTGCTACTTGTTTCACTCTCTAATAGATAGGAGGGAGGTTGGGTAGCCGGTTTGACACTGGGTGTCCAGACAGGTACGATTATAAAAGAACGAAAGGAGCGCGGATGCGTCTTTCTCGAAAGTCACTTTACGCAATTATCGGTATCATTGTTTTACTTTTTGTGGTTGCTATTTACCGTGGCTACCAGATTAATGCTGATGTCGCAACTAAAAACGTTGCTATCAGCGAAGTCACACCGACTTCTGGCCCAACTGGCACAGAAATCCTCATTCGCGGTGAAGGCATGTTAACAAACGAGAACACAGTTACCATCGGAGACAAAACCGTTACCGGCCTCACCTCTGATGACGGCACCTCGCTGCTGTTCTATGTGCCTGGCGACCTTACTGCCGGCAGTTACACCTTAGCTGTAAAAAACAGCCTGGGTCAGAGCAACACTTCAACCTTTACGGTCACCGCTCAATAAAAATAAGCGCTTAAAACAAAAAGCCCGGAGCAATCCGGGCTTTTTGTTTTTCTCTCGACTTGGCGAAACACGATTGTATAGGGCGATGCCTAAATTCAACTCAAAGCTACTTTAGCAATCGGCGAATTTTTGTCTGACCCCGCTTCTCGTCGAGCCATTGAGCAAATGTCTTTCGCTCTTTTCCAGAACGCTCAGTAACCACCAGAATATGGTAACCAAAGGCAGTTTTAATCGGGTCTGAAACCTGTCCGGTCGGGAGGTCCCAGAAAACCTGTGCTAACTCCGGCGCTAATTTTTCGGCCCGAGCCCGGTCAAAATAACCCAGGTCCCCACCGGCGTCTCGCGTTGCTTTGTCTTCACTATACTTTTTTGCCTGTTCGTCAAAATTCTCAGGAGTAACTTCGCTTTTCACTTTCTTCGCGAGTGTTTCGGTCGAAACAAGGATATGTTTAATCCTGACACGTTCCAAAAGGCTCCGTTCGATTTTTTCTCGATAAAGAAGATCGGGAATCAACCGCTTAAATTCTGCATCGTTTAAGTTATAGAGTTGTGAGAGTACCGTCTTCACGTCACTTTCACTTCCCCGATCTTGAATAATTTTATCGTAAGCAGCGTTAATATCGTCACGAGTCACGCTAATACCTTCTTTTTCTGCCCACTGTCGAATCACTGCTTCATCTATAAGTTTATCGATAACTTGCTTGCGGAGAGCATCACCTTCAGGAAGCGCTTGCTGTGTTTGCTTTGAAAAGAATTTTAAATACGCCAGACGGTCAGAGTAGGGCTTTAAGAGAATAACGTCTCCTCCGACAGTAGCAACAGGAAAAGGATAAAGAGCAGACGCAATCGCAAGGGGCACGCCTTCGGAGTTACGAACGTAAATCATATACCCCAGAACCGGCAGACCAATTAAAAAATAAATTGCGAGAATTCCCGAGATAAACAGAACAAAAGCTTTACGAAAGCTCATCGGTTCGTTATCGAAGGCAAATCGGCGTTGTAGCGCCCAGTACTTAATCCAAGCAATTCGAATAGAAGTGAGGCTATTTTTTATTTTCTGAAAGATCGGAACAAAGAAGGATTTCATATCCTTACTATAACTTAAACTTGAACGTTTGGGGAGCCGAGAATAATAGCAACAATCAGGATAATAACAACCACCGCCACGCGAAGAAATTGCTTACTTGTCAAAAGAGAATCGGCCGCCAAACAGGCAAATCGCCAGAAGCTGTAACTAAAAACAACCGAGACATATGAGGCGAGTTCAAAACGGAACGACCAATCTTTCGCCATTGACGCAAAAAGCGTCAGGATTTGGGCGATCATAAAGCCACTCATTAACGAGTAGGCCATATGGTACTCGGGCTTTAAATGAGTCGCATAATGTAAAAGTAGCCACATAATAATACTGTTCACACCAAAAATAATTAAGAAAAGGAGCGCCATAGGCATATCACTATGGTAGTTAAAAAAGAGCGTATGATGCGCAGTTAAGAATAAACTTACAAAAACGAGAGGCAACACGTCATGACGTAAAAGTGCCACGTAACTAAGATAGAATCCACCAAATACGAGAGCAAACCACAGCGCAGGAATAGCAATGACAACACCATAAACGGCTAATTCAACTAAAACGACAAGGAGCAGGCCGAGAGTCAGTCCAAGTGGGAACTTCGGCGTGACAAAGTGTTTCTCCATACCTATATCCTAGGGAATAAGCGTTGTGGAACTCGTCCTTGAATAGCCCCCATCTCCAAACGTGAGACTATCATCAGGCATTGGGGAAGGGGAGACTTTGAGCGGAGACGTCGTTGAATTTTCCGACTTCACGGTTTGTTTTTCTGCGGCTTGAACAACCTTTTTAAAATCAGTCCCAAGGATTAACACAAAATCAGTCGTAGGGGTAGGAGCGACTTCTGAACGGGGAGCCAGATCAAGCCAGTCTTTAAGAAACTTTTGGCTAATAGGTTTTTTGGATGAGAAGTCATGCAAGGTTGTCTTGGCGACAGCTTCTGAGCTGGTTGTATTTTTGGTGACAGCAAAGCCGGCGCCTTCAAGATATTTTGCAGTACGAGTAAATTGATCTTTGGTAATACCACCATTTTGAATCGTAATTGTTGGTTTTTCTGCATTAATAGCTGGAGCGTTGAAATAGGCTTTAATGAATGCCTGGATTTCTGAGTAATCATTTAACCCTGCCTTGGGAACTAAAATATAACTACCCGCATCATTACGAGTCGAAGTGAGTAGGCCACCTTCACTCGTGTCGAGAACCTGCGACCGGATAGTAGGATTATCAAAATCATGGGCGATAGCAAGCAACTGTTCACCTTCGCTCACCGTAAAGTCTGAAAGGATATGGCGACCAAGCACGGTGATTAAATCAGTTATCTTTTTGGGGTTGGTGAGAACTTGGGCACTAATGGCTTTGTCTTTAATTCCTTTTAGCACTTCTTGCTGACGACGGGCGCGGTCAAAGTCGGAAGTAGTTTCTCGGGAACGAACATATTT
>DASWYB010000008.1:0-2356 GCA_036405195.1 Patescibacteria group bacterium | reverse complement strand
AAATCAGCGCCGGTGAGATTCGTTTCGATAAAGTTTTCGCCGGCTTCATCGCTTTCTCGAAAGGTGAGTTTCGCGGTTTTTCCAATTAAGTCTTTGGCGGCTTCCGGATCTTTTTGGCCAGGTAGCTCAATAATAAGGGCTGCGTCGTTTCCCACCTTAGCGGTTTGAACGACCGGTTCGGCGATGCCTAATGGGTTGATTCGGTTTTCAATCACATTTTTGACACCCTGGGTTGCTTGTTCTCTATCTTGGGGTGCCACTTCCGAGAGATCGAGGATGTATTTAAGGTGGACACCACCTTGAAGGTCCAATCCTTCACTAAAAGAAAACTGTTTACGGAATTTATAAAAATTAAGTTCGCCGTGGGGTTTCACAATAGCGACGGCAATCATCGTAATAATAACTAACCACACGACAGTAAACCAAGGTCGTTTCATTATAAGCTTCTTCCTTTTGTAACTTGGCTCATTCTAGCCCAACTCTCGAGAAAATGCAAAGAACTCACTTACTTCTCGCACGAAGCGGTGAACCAAGTGAGTTCGTGGAAACGCAATGAAGCTGTTAATTACACCACAATGGCTTCGTCGCTTTCTTCCTTGATCTCTTTATGTGAGTGTTTAACCAGGTAGCGATATACGTAAGCTTGCGCGACCATGGTTACTGGCATGGCAACAAACAGACCGACCCCTAACGCGAGGAAACCAGCTATCATGACGAGAATAAGCAATAACCCAAACAGGAAGAGTTGCCAGCGGACTCCCCGAGTTATTTCTGCACTTTTAGAAAAGGCTTCAAATATGCCCATGTTTTTATCGAGAATGAGGTAGCTGTAGTACTGATATGTTAAGGCAAAAATAATACCGGGAATAATGAACAGGATAAGTCCTGCCCCTACTAAAACAATATATAATATGCTTGCCAGGAAAAACGGAAGAAAACGGTTTAGCTGGTTAAAAAACTCAGCATAACTTGGCTTTTTGTTATCAATCAGTTTTAAAACGATGCGAATAGTTCCCATCTCTACGACGGTGCGAATAATTGTGAGTAACACTTCCACGATTGGCTGATACTCCCCTCTTCCACTGAAGAGTGAGCTAGTACTACCACTTTCTTTATAGGGAGAGTACGAAAAAATAAAGTTAATAATTAAGAGGCCAACGAAAAAAAGAAAATTCTCTTTTGTGAGTTCCCACCCTTTTTTCAAAGCATCTTGCATGGGGATTTGTTTTAATTTCATATGATTCCTTTCTTTTTTAATTCAGGAAAATGGGTAGTAATAATGTCCTTGATGGCGTCAATGGCCTGGTTGGGATAGTGTTCGACGTTCTCAATAATATAGTCGTAATGTTCGAACGCTTTGCGTTTCTCTCCTGCCGAGTGTTTAAGATCAGCTTTTCGACTCTGCTGGTTGCGGGTAACAGTAGTGCGAAATTCCTCAGATGTCGATATGAAAATAAGAAGAACCTGAGGATACTGCCGGGCAATTTTTATTCCACCCTCAACACTCAATTCAATAATCACCGGCTTATTTATTTTGAGAGCTTGCGTAAGGTCTTCGCGAAGTAAACCGTACCGTTCTCCTTTATACTCAATTGTCTCAAGGTATTCATTGCGTGCAAGGTGACGCAGAAAGGTTGGTTCAGTGTCGAAGACGTGTCTGCTTAATGTTTCGTCATCCGGGCGATGAGCTCGGGTGGTATGCGTAGGAACCCACTCAAGCCCTAATTCATGCGCGAGCGCATGAATTACCGTCCCCTTTCCGCTACCGACAGCGCCAGAAACAATAATAATTGGCGGATATGTGTGCCCCATATAGGAAGTATACGATGACTCGGTTAATAAGTACAATAAAAAGTCTGAAATCAATCGATTACGAATCAATCAGTTTGAGAAGGTTAACCATGTCGTCAGGCAAGGGGGCCTCCAAAGAAATCGGAGAGTGTGTTTCAGGATGCTCAATCGTCAGCCGATATGCATGCAGTAACTGCCGAGTAAGCCCAACTTCTTTACTCATACGTTTGGCTGGCTTAATTGTGTACGTTTGGTCGCCGAGGATAGGCGTACCGATGTACTTTGCATGAACTCGAAGCTGATGCATCCTCCCTGTCTTCGGGGAAAACTCAATTAAACTAATTGGTTGCCCATGATAAAAGTAAACTGCCTTTACAATGTAGTCGGTAATAGCTTCTCTTCGCGCTCGCTCCCCTACCTGGATTGGTAGGACGGCTTGTTCTTGTCGCCGTTTGGGATGGCGCCCAATAAAGGTTTCAATAGTGCCGGAATGTTCTTTCGGTTCACCGAATACAAGGGCGTTATAAACTTTTTTGGTAGTCCGATTTTGAAACTGAGCCTGGAG
>DASWYB010000007.1:0-8046 GCA_036405195.1 Patescibacteria group bacterium | reverse complement strand
TCGGGTATCGACCCGGCCGTCGGCCACGATGTAGCGGTCTTTCTGGCAGAAAATCTTGGCTTCCGCCCACGTGCGGGGGAAAATAACAAGTTCGAGGGTGCCGGTTGGGTCTTCGAGCTTGGCAAATGCCATTTGGTCGCCTGTTTTTGTGTTAATGGCTCGCAGATCCATAATCATACCCGCAACACGTTGATTTTGCCCTTCTTGTGCCACTGAGATGGTTGCAATCTTCGTTGCGATCTGCGGCACGATGTGCTCAATCGCTTTTAATGGGTGGCCACTTAAGTAAATCCCCAGCAGCATCTTTTCCCATTCGAGATAGATGCGCTGCTCGGCTGGCGGAACGTCCATGAGGACAATGTCGCGTACCAAGCTTGGTGTTTCGGCGCCAAAGAGACCAACCTGGTTCGTGTCTTTTTTGCCGTTGGATAAGAATTTAGTCATGGTGTCAACGGACTGAACTAAAGCGTTGCGTTCTCCCCAACGGTCGAAAGCGCCCGTCATCCCTAGTGCTTCGAGTACACGCTTATTTAAAACGCTTGGTCCTAACCGGGTAAGCATGTTGGTGAGGCTGGTATAAGGACCGTTAATAGTGCGCTCCTCGACAATCGATTCGGCAACTCCGAGACCTACATTCTTTATGGCTCCGAGTCCAAAACGGATGTATTCCTTGCCTTCTCCACGTACGACGCCAAATTCTGGAAAAGATTCGTTGATGTCTGGTGGAAGAACTTGAAGGCCCATGGTTTTAGCTTCTTCCAACTCGATCGACATCTTATCGAGGTTGTCGGCGTTGCTGGTCATGAGCGCGGCAAAGAAAGCAGCTGGGTAGTTGGCTTTGAGGTAAGCGGTTTGATAGGCGATTAAGGCGTAACAGCCGGCGTGGGCTAGAACGAATCCATACGCCGCGAATTCTTCAAAATCTTTCCAGATTTTATCGGCTAAGTCTTCGTCGATGTCGGAGTGCTTTTTACAGCCTTCAACGAATTTTGATTTCATTTCGGCCATCAGGGCAGGGATCTTTTTTCCAATTGCTTTACGCAGTGTGTCGGCTTCTCCACCCGTAAAACCGGCTAAGTCCTTAGACGCTTGCATGACCTGTTCCTGATACACGGCAATACCATAGGTTTTGGCAAAGGCATTGGCGAGTTTCGGATGAAGGTACTGCACGGGTTCTTTGCCGTGTTTGCGGGCGATATAGGTGGGGATATTGGCCATTGGACCCGGGCGGTACAGGGCACACATGGCAATAATATCGTTAAATTCAGTTGGCTTGAGTTCTTTGATGTAGCGCTTCATGCCGTCTGATTCAAGCTGGAAGACGCCGGTTGTTTCTCCTCGAGAAAGGAGTTCATAGGTTTTCTTATCGTCCATAGGTAGGTTATGGATGTCGATTTCTGCGCCATACACTTTGCGAATGATCCGGACGGCGTTCCGCATGATTGTGAGGTTAGAAAGACCCAAGAAGTCCATTTTGAGGAGGCCAATTTCTTCGATTGGTTTCATGGAATACTGCGTTACCACGCCTTCTCGGCCGCGTTGAGCTGGCTGGACGGGAGTGTAGTACACGGTTGGTTCTTTACAGATCACAAAGGCACAGGCGTGCTGTGAAGCATGGCGGACCGTGCCTTCGAGCTTCCGAGCAAAATCAAGCAGCTTTTTCATCCGAGGATCGGCTTCGTAGCGCTGTTTTAGTTCGGGTACGTTTTGAATAGAGAGCTTCAGGGGGATATGTTTACCTTGCACAGGCGGTGGGACCAGCTTGGCAATTTCATCGACTTCGGCGTACGTCATACCGAGAACGCGGCCTACGTCACGTACGGCAGCTCGGCCCATCATGGTTCCAAAGGTAGCCATGCCAGCGACGTGATCTTCGCCGTATTTTTGTCTCACGTATCCAATGACTTTGTCTCGGTCGTCATCGGCAAAGTCCATATCGATATCTGGCATAGAAATACGGTCTGGGTTTAAGAAGCGTTCAAACAGGAATCCAAAGGGCAAAGGATCCATGTCGGTAATACCAAGTGAGTAAGACACAATGCTTCCGGCAGCCGAACCACGGCCAGGACCAACGTAAATGTTTTGACTCTTCGCCCAGTTGACGTAGTCGGCCACAATCAAGAAGTATGAGGCAAAGCCCATCTTGTTAATCGTTGCCAGCTCAAAGGAGAGTCGCTCGGTGTGAACATCGGTAATGGCATCGCCATACCGTTTGCGCAACCCCTCGTTACAGAGTTTTTCTAGGTATGTGTCTGGGGTGAACCCTTCGGGGCAGTCGAAGTCGGGAATAATGTTCTCGCCAAGAGTCAGTTTGAGATCGCATTTTTCGGCGATTTTGGCTGTATTTTCTATAATCTCAGGAGTGTCGGGAAAAACTTCTTTAAAGAACTCTTCATCGTGCATAAAAAGGTCAACATCGGCCAAACTCATACGGTCGTCGGAGGCCAAATCTTTGCCCGTGTTAATCGCGAGTAACACTTCGTGCGTGTCCTTGTCCTCCTTACGGACGTAGTGCACATCGCTGGTGGCGATAAGTGGGAGTGACAGTTCTTTGGCGATGGCTTTGAGGCCTTCGTTGACCCGCATTTGCTTGTCGAGTGACGGGTGGTGTTGCATTTCTAAGTAAAAGTCCCCTTCGAACATGTCGACAAATTGCCTGGTGAGGGCAATCGCCTTTTCCATGTCGCCGGCCATAATGGCTTCGGGGATCATACCTGCTAAACAGCTGGAGGTGGCGATAATCCCTTTCGAGTGCGCTGCCAGAAGTGGCAGGTCGATGCGGGGTTTGTAATACATGCCTTTGGTGTGGGCTTCGGAAACTAAAAAGAGGAGATTTCGGTAGCCGACGTCGTCTTTGGCGAGGAGGACTTGGTGGTAAGCCGTCGAGTCGACTTTGGGCACTCTGTCGAGCATGCCACGGGGGGAAAGGTAAGCTTCGACCCCAATAATAGGTTTGATGCCAGCTTTTTTACACTTAGTATAAAACTCAACCGCGCCGTGCATATTGCCGTGGTCGGTTAATGCAAGAGCGGGCATCTCGAGCTCTTTGGCGCGGGCAATCAGTTCATCGATTTTCCCCAAGCCATCAAGAAGGCTGTAATGGGAGTGGACGTGCAGATGAACAAACTGTGACATAGGCAGATCTTCCCTTCCTTCTAACTCGTCCCTCAGCATACCCTACGGTGCCGCTTATCTCCAAGCCTGATAATCGCACAGGCGTGTTTGCTCGGTTATGGGACTTGCTCAAAGTGATGAATCCATGTATACTGTAACCACTATTTAAAAGGCTTGGCACTAGGGATAAGTACAACAACTTATCTCTTCTAACACGAAAAAGAGGTGATATGGCACATACAAAAGGTAAAGGCTCGACAAAAAACTTACGCGACAGCGTTGCAAAACGCTTGGGCGTTAAAACATTTGGTAGTCAGACAGTTCACGCTGGCGATATTTTAGTGCGTCAGCGCGGCAGCAAATTTTATGCGGGTGAGAACGTCGGCCGTGGAGGCGACGACACTCTTTTTGCCAAAATTGGTGGCGTTGTTCGTTTCCAGGTAAAACGAGTTCGCAACTTTAACAACCAGCTTCGCGAGAAGCGTGTTGTTCACGTTGATACCGAGGTTTAAGTATCTCTCGTGCAAGCGAATAACTTCGCTTGTACTCTGAGGCACTTTGGCCTCTTCGGACGTAGTATGTCCGAACCACGCGCATGAGAAGGGGGTGAGACTCGTGGTAACGTGTGGGGCTGATGATGAAGAGCTGCTTAGTGAAGGACCCATTGGGGAACTTCAGATCAGCAGCATGGCTGCCGTAGTGGCTATCGGCGCAAACGGTAAAGCAAAGGTAACTCCTCCTCCGGGATTTAGATTCTACATGGAGGGGAGCGTCCTGATGGTGCGCCCGGCTGTGCCGGAAGAAGAAGGAATCGCCGAAGAGAAGGTGCTATGTTCACGCAATGAACGAGTGCTTCGAGTCTTCCGCCTCCCCTTCTTCCGTTCACGTGTAGTATCGTAACCAACCGTAAGGAACCTGAAAATGGCCGTAGTAGGCACATCGAACTCGGCGCAAGCGCCAGCAGAAAAGCAACCTCTCCCAGGTCTCCTGGGAAACATGGCGGGACATGACGAGGAATTCGTCAGTAGTGCAGCGCAGGTAACCGTGGGGCCTGTCAAGATAGTCGGAAGCGACGTCTACTTTGACGGCATGCCCATTCGCGGTGAGCGTATTACGGAAGCGTCTTTGACAGCGAAGCCGGAAGGCGAGTTGCGCAAGATGCTTCCGGAGCAGCTCGTGCTCTTGCTTGTAACCCTCCTCTTCGACGAGGACGGCAACGAGCTTGCCTCTGCCTACGCGCTGAGGGTGGAGTACCAGCAGTATGAATTCCTGATCATCGAGAAGTCGAAGCCGGAAGAACAGGCGGCCTCCCTCCAGGGGGTGCTGCTTCGTTTCGAACTGGGAGGTCTCCGAGATTATGCGTTGACGCGTGAGCTTCGGGCACGGCAGTCCCGTATCGAGCACGGGGACGCCATATACGAGGCCTACCAGGAAATGAGCCACTGATTCTCCTGGGGTGCTAGGCTTTAGAAGGGGCTTGCGCGGACGCTTCCGCGCTGGCCCCTTTTTGTCTCTTGCTTCTTTGAATAAAAAAAGTTATAATTCTTGAGTAATATATCTCCTTGAAGGAATTTGCTATGGATGCAATCAAACATTTCACTCTCTCATCATTAAAGCGCAGTGTTCCGGAACTTCGCCCTGGGGACACCGTTCGTGTTCACCAGAAAATTCGTGAAGGAAACAAAGAACGCGTTCAGATTTTCGAAGGTGTCGTTATGGCTGTTCGCGGTGGTAAGGCTATTAACTCCAGTTTTGTGGTTCGTCGCATTGCCTCTGGCGTTGGTGTTGAACGTACATTCCCTCTTCATTCGCCAAACGTAGTTAAGGTTGAGCGTGTGAAAAGCGGTAAAGTCCGCCAGGCTCGTCTTTACTACCTCCGCGAACGCTTTGGGCGCGCTGCTCGCCTCGCTGGCGAAGTAAAGAGCACCGATCAGTGGCATGAAGGCCAAGTCGAAGACGAAGTTGTTGCCGAAGTTGAAGAACCAGCAATGGAATCTCCTGAAGAATCAACCGAAGCTGAGCAATCTGTTGAAACAGAGGAGCCAACAGAAGTTGAAGCTCCCGCAGAAGAAGTTGCTCCAACCGAAGAAGCTGCAGATGCTGAATCTGAAGCAGCTGAAAATAAAGAATAACTTTTATTCATAAACGAATGCATTAAGTCCCGCCTCACTGGCGGGATTTGTGTATGATAGGGGTATGAATACTCGGTCCGTTGGAAATAGTGGGGAAGAAGCCGCTGTTTTATTTATCGAGCAGTTGGGGTGGCAGGTAGTTGGGCGGAATTTGCACTATCGGTTCGGTGAGATCGATATCTTGGCAACCAATGGCACTCATATGATTGTGATTGAAGTAAAAGCGAAAAAATCGTCGATGTATGGCGAGGCAGTAGAGATGGTGACCCGGTCGAAACAAGCTACGCTACGCAAGTTGGCCAAAGTGGTCGAGGCAGAGTATAATAAACCTGTTCGGATTGATGTAATTACGCTCGATAACTTTGCCACCAGCCAAGCGAGCGTAACCCATTACCCGTTTGCTATTGGAGAGTGAGGAGTCAGTATGTCAAAACCAATCAGAGTCCGAATTGCCCCAAGTCCAACTGGTGATTGGCATTTGGGTAACGCCCGTACGGCCCTTTTTACGTATCTTTTTGCCCGTCACCATGGCGGGGAATTTTTCTTACGCGTCGAAGACACTGATCAAGGTCGCCTGGTAGAAGGAGCGGTAGATCGGCTCTTGGTTTTAATGGAGTGGCTCGGCTTGACACCTGATTTGTACGACGGCTTGCCCTATGTCCGTCAATCGGACCGCCTCGATCTCTATAAGGAGGCGGCGGAAAAACTTATCGCCGAGGGCAAAGCTTACTATTGTTTTGCAACGGGTGAAGAGTTAGCGCATATGCGCAGCGAACAAGAGGCGGCCAAGCTTCCTCCTCGCTATGATAACCGGTGGGGGTATCGTGATCTGCCGCTCGAGCAAGCGCAGGCGCGAATTGCGGCGGGTGATTCCTATGTAATCCGTTTTAAGATGCCACAAGAAGGTGAAACGGTAGTCGTTGATCTCATTCGTGGTGAGGTCCGATTTGCCAATAATCTCACCGACGATTTTGTAATGATCAAAGCTGACGGTTTCCCAACCTATCATTTAGCGCACGTGGTAGATGACCACCTAATGGAAATTAGTCACGTAACTCGAGGCGATGAGTGGCTCTCTTCAGTGCCCAAGCATGTTCAGCTCCATGAGGCCTTAGGGTGGGATCTGCCTGAATATATCCATTTTCCGGTTATTCTGGGTCCGGATAAAGGGAAGCTCTCGAAACGTCACGGTGCTAAGCCGGTATTTGAATACGAAATTGATGGATATTTGCCAGAAGCCTTGATTAACTTCTTGGCACTCATTGGTTGGTCGAGTGGTACGGATGAAGAACTCTTCTCTCTCGATGAATTAATTAAGAAATTTGATGTCAAAGGGCTGCAAAAGAGCCCGGCCGTTTTTGATGCAACCCGGCTTGACTGGTTTAATGGACAGTATATCCGCCGTCTGTCTTCTCGAGAACTCTCGAGTCGGCTTTACGAGTACTACGATGTTCGAAAAGATCCGGTTATACTCGAACGGTTCGATGAATACTCAGAAAAAATGCCCGCGATTATTGCTTCAGTCCATGAGCGACTCGTCACCTTAAAGGACTTTGCTGAGCATACCTATTTCTACTTCGTGGCTCCTGAGGCGTACGACCCCAACCTGTTACCTGCTAAAAAACAGACGCTCGAAGATGTTTCCCGAGTGCTCGAGATAAGTGTATCGGCTCTTTCTTCGCTTGAAGATTGGTCGCACGATTCGCTTGAACAATATCTTCGCCAGGTTGGAGTAGAGCATGACCTTAAAGTCGGTGATTTGCTCTGGCCTCTCCGGGTGGCATTAACGGGACTCCCCGCTTCTCCCAGTACGTTTGATGTCTTGGCAATTCTGGGGAAAGATGAATCTCTTAAACGAATTGCTTACGCTCAGGCGTTACTTGCCTCATGAAAGATTTACTAACCCGTTACGCCCGTAGCGCGTACACGGTTTTTAAGCAGCTTAAACTAAAAGGTTTGATTACCGCATTTTCAAGCGGGGCGGAATTCTCTCAGCTCATTAAGCCGCTTGGGTCTCGCCCACTTATTCTTTCTGGCCACCCGGGAGATGAAGTTATGGCTATGGGTGGCACAATGGCCTGGTACGGCAAGCTCAAAGCTCCTGTGGCAGTCGTAACGTTTACTGCCGGTCGACGAGGCACCAATACGGGACGAATGAGCAAATCGCTCGGCCCAAAGCGACGCAAGGAGCAAATCGCTGCTTTTGGCGTATTACCGGTGGAGGTTCATCCAACGTATTGGGACTTGGATGAACGCTTTCCCGTTACGGAAGACCTTATTTTTCAGCTTCTAGAGACGGTAGACGAAATTAACCCAGACATTATTTATGTGCCGTCACTCCTAGATATTCACCCTGATAGCCAGGCTTTAAACCGG
Organism: Patescibacteria group bacterium; assembly: GCA_036405195.1. Lineage (GTDB taxonomy): Bacteria > Patescibacteriota > UBA1384 > 2-12-FULL-50-11 > DASWYB01 > DASWYB01. The sequence continues at coordinate 424 of DASWYB010000007.1, read as the reverse complement.
GCTTTGGTTTCTGTTATTGAGCGGCTCCCCTCTCCTCGCCTGAAAAACTTACAGATTGCGCAGTATGAATTATGGACGCCAATTGTCCCCAATAAAATTTTGAGCCTTGATGGGTATGAAGAAACAAAGCAAAAAGCCATAGAATGTCACGAGAGCCAGCTTTTATGCCGCAACTACTTAGACGCCATGCTGGGCTTAAATCGTTACCGAGCGGCCATGCTGGGGGCTGGAAACTATGCCGAAGCGTTCTTTGTTTGCTCAGCAAAGCAGTATGTAGAATTTTTGAACATTCGCCCTGCCCCTGTGATCGAAATGCTCCCCTAAGCTTCACAAAACTCTCTATTTCAGGTAAAATGGTCAAGAGTTTGGTAGGGTTCTGGTATTGTTGTCTTTTTAGAACCGCTGTACATTAGATTTATGCCCT
>DASWYB010000006.1:0-16006 GCA_036405195.1 Patescibacteria group bacterium | reverse complement strand
TAGATTCATTACATAGGCTCCGAATTTCTTTTAACCCATACCGAAATTCCGTAGGAGTTGGATGCCAGACGCCAAGGTGCAAGACAAGTTTGAGTCCCGTTGGCCGAAAATGACGTACGAGCGCTTCTACCATCCGCCGTTTTCCAAACGGGGAGTCATCATCCAGAACACCAATAATATGCAGGGTTCCCGATGACTTACGACATCTATAAGCAATATCGCGTAACTGTCTGACGTGGACAGGTTCTAATTTTTTGAGATGGGTTAGTTCTTTTGAAGGATGTGAAAGCGAATAGAGCACTGAATACGGCGACGTACCAGCAGGCGAGAGAGGGGAGTGTGAGTAAGGCAGTTTATAAATACCATCAAGCTTACCGACTCGAAAGGTTTTCTCTAACCGTTTGGCTAAAGAGTTGTGAGCGCGGGGATGGGTAATAACTGCAATGTGAGTTGCTTTCATATATGACCAATATTCAGTTCTTCTTCGACTTCGACGAGACGTTCATATTTTACGATTCGCTCGGGTGCTTGTTCGTTGGCAGAACCAGCTTTAATAAAGGCGGCGGCAGTACCGATTGCTAAATCACTTACGAATGAATCGAGCGTTTCGCCAGAACGATGGGAGAGAATGTGGACGTAGTTATGTTCGCGGGCAATTTTAATTGCCTCGATAATTTCTGTTAACGTGCCGGCTTGGTTAATTTTAATAAGTACGGCGTTGGCACTAAACTTTTTAACCCCCTCGAGTAAACGGTCCTTGTTGCCGACAAAAAGATCGTCACCAACGAGCAATCGAGGATTACCTGGTTCGCTTAAGCCATCGACTCCGACTTTTAATTTGGCCCAACTCTCCCAGTCATCTTCTACAAACGGATCTTCCAGGGAGAAGAGAGGAAAGTTTCGGTAAAGCGCCAGATAGTTATCGACAGTCGCAGAATACGTAGGAGGCAATGCAGAGGCAGCCACATCTACCCCAAGTACAAAATCCTTCCCAGGTTCGTAGCCGGCCGACTGAATAGCCTGTACCAGAACACCCAGGCCTTCTTCGTTGGTCGACAAATGAGGTGCATACCCACCTTCGGCTCCTATCTTCGTAATATGTCCTGTCTCGGAAAGAATGGTTCCTAATGCGCTAAAAACTTTTTTACCAGCAGCGAGTTTTTCGTGAAAGGTTTTAAAACCGATCGGAATAACCATGTATTCCTGGAAGTCGAGATTATTCTCGGCGTGCTTTCCGCCGTTAAGCAAGTTAAACATGGGGGTGGGAATTGTTAGTCCCGGTCCGCCAGAGATAGTAAAAATATAATGATAGAGAGAAAGATTATGATCCTGCGCTAATAAACGAGCACAGGCGAGCGAAATGCCTAAGAGGCTGTTTACACCGAGCTTCTCGTGATTAGCCGTATCGTCAAAAGAACGAAGTTTGGCGTCGATAGTGGCTTGGTCGGTTAACGGCTGCCGCAGAAGAGCGGGGGCGATTACTTTGTTGATAGAGTTTACAACTTGCTGCGCATCTTGTGTTACGGCTTCATATTTTCCAAGGGAACTACCACTCGGAAGCGAGGCAGTTGCGATTCTGCCTTTGTCGTCGGTAACGGTAACTTCGATAGTTGGTTGACCTCGCGAGTCGTTAATAACTCGAGCTGCCACCGAAGCAATAACTGCCATGTCCCTCCTTCACCCAAATGGGTGTGGACTATTCAAATAATTTTTCTTCTTTTAGACGGCCTCGGATATAGTCGGTCGCATCGAGCGGAGAAGGATTATGGTGACTGAGAAGCGCCACATAGTAGCTTGTCATGTCACCCAGAAGAGCTGCGAGCACAATTTCTCCAAACAGCGATCCACTCGGGTGCATAAAGATCTGCTCGTAAATAATTTTCTGAGCCTGGGCAACCTGATACGTGAGTGTTTGCTGCAGTTTATTGCGAGGGTGGTCGTACTTCGACTGCAACATTATCACAAAGGGCGCTTCAATCGGCTTTGAAAAATATCCTAATCCATTAATAATCGTATCATTAAATTCGTTCAAGGTGCTAGACGTGATAACGGCTTTACTGTTTTGAGCAAGAGCCAATTGCCAACGTTTCGCGATACCAATCAAAGGCCCACTCCCAACAACAATTGTTTTACGGGTAAGAATCTTCTCAGCCAGCTGTTTGGCGTTATTCTGGTATTGAGCGACTTCCGGGCCAATGCTTTCTAAAAGGGAACGGGTAAGAACCGATGATTCTGTAACCGTTGACTCTCGCAATTCCGTAAGATCGAGCTTGCGAAAAATATAGGCAACACAACTAAATGCATAGAAAAATGCTGCCCGAGCAGGAGCGCCGTAGCTTAATGGCACATGCACAGCCCGAACTCGGCGGGCTTCACGCGATAAATCGCCTCCCACCGAGATTGCCAGTAATCGGGCACGACGTGAAGCAGCTTCGCGAAAGGCGACTAATACTTGCTCGGTAGTACCATAATAATCCAGGGCAATTACCAAAGTATCACTCGAAACCCAATGGGGTAAAACATAATCAAAGACAATCACCACCGGAACGCGAGCATACTCAACAGCGAGAGCTTGCACTGCCAAGGCAACCGGCAACATTTCCCCCGTAGCCAAGAGCACAACTTGTTTAGCCTGCGCATATAAAGCTGGGATTGTAATTTCTTCACCTAAATGAAACCCATCAACAATCTGTTCCGGCGCATCTAAGAGATGGCTTAAGTAGTTGTCGGTATCTAGCTGCTTTATAATCGCGCGATTATCGAGTGGTGACATGGCATTTTACCTATAGTGCATCAAGAGACATTATAAAATCATACTCAAAAAAACTATCTCGCGCCCAACATACCATATGTACCCAAGAGGTGCAAAATAGACTCTGAGCCGTTAAAGTAAGTCGCTAAATTTTGATTCTTTGATTAACGCAACGACTTCTTTCATTTCATGAACAGAGTTTTGATTTAAAGCAAAAACGACGTCGCCCGTGTCGATGAGAATGAGGTTCTCGACTCCAGCGGTTACCACTAACCGCTTATTCCCTATAACTAAACAATTATGCGAGTCATAAGAGATATGATCACCACGGGTAACCATATCAGTCCCTTCGGCCTCACTCAAGAGATCATAAACTGTTTTCCAATTACTAACATCCGACCATTCTAGTTCCGCAGGCACGGCAAGCATGTTGGTTAATTTTTCCATGAGCCAATAATCAATCGAAATGCGTGGCAATGACTCGAAAAATTCGCGTAAAGATTCGACATTGTTTTGCTCTATCAAATGCTTCATTTCTGAATAGTGAGTGGCGAGTGTTGGGTCGGCACTCTGGAGAACCGATTCAAATCCAGCCACGGAGAAGGCGCTATACCCGGTATTCCATAAATAGTTTCCGGTTGCGAGATATTCCACCGCTTTGTCGTAAGCCGGTTTTTCTACAAAACGTTCCACTTCAAAAACCGTTCCCGTAGGTTGCTCTTTAAACTTTTGTCCTAATGCAATGTAGCCCAATCCCGTATGCGGGAAGTCGGGCTTCACCCCAAGAGAAACAATCCGTTCAGGATTTTCATTAAGGGTAGTAAACACGGTTTCGAGAGCTGACTTAAAGTTAGCTTGGTTCTTAATAATATGGTCCGACCAAAAGATAGCGACATTCGCTTCGGGATCTCGTTGTGCGACCGTAGCGGCGGCAAAGAGGTAGGCTGGACCAGTATCTCGTCCCACTGGCTCAAATATAATGTTACTCTCGTCGATACCAGGAATTTGCTCTTTTACTAACGGAATTAATTCTTGATTAACCTGGATAATAATATTACTCGTCGGGAGACAATTGGAGAGTGACTTATATGTCCCTTGGAACAAGGACGTTTCCCCTAGTAGAGGATGAAACTGCTTAGGCTTTGATTTGCGACTGACGGGCCACAAGCGAGCACCTGTTCCACCAGCAATAATAACAGCGTAGTTATGCGAGACGTGAGACATATTTCACATTCCTTATTTCGAAGATAGATAAACTCCCAGTTAGCATATCACTCTTTGCAAAAAAGTCATGAGGCAACTGTTTGAACAGAATCGACTGGCATCTGCGCTAGAGTAGTGTGATTCTGACTCTGTTCTTTGGCGGCGGCGATCAAACCGGCAAAGAGAGGATGTGCTTTATAAGGTCGACTCTTAAATTCTGGATGAGCCTGCGTGGCCACAAAGTAAGGATGAACTTCTCGTGGATATTCGATGAATTCTACGAGCGAGCCGTCGGGTGACATGCCAGAAAAACGCAACCCAGCTTCCTGAAGAACTTTATGGTAGTCTGGATTCACTTCATAGCGGTGACGGTGACGCTCCAATGATGTTTTAACAGGTTTAAATTTCATCACCTCATCGAGAGAGGGGAAGTCAAACGCTTTTTTATCTTCCCACCAAGCATAGAGGCGAGAAATGAGAGAGTCTGCCATCACTGCTTCGTATGAGCCGAGCCGCATTGTACCACCTTTGCGAGTAATACCTTTTTGATCTGGTAAAAAGGCAATAACAGGGTGATTTGCTTTCTCGTCAAACTCTTCGCTTGTCGCGTCTTTTATCCCGGCTAGATTCCGAGCTGCTTCAATAACAGCCGTCTGTAAGCCAAGACAGATACCGAGATAGGGGACTTTGTTTTCGCGCGCATACTGTATCGCTTTAATCTTCCCTTCGACACCACGAGTACCAAATCCACCTGGCACAATAATGGCGTCAACTTCCTTCAATAACTGTACATTCAGATGCTCCGAGTCCACTGGCACGACTTGAACTTTCACCGAGTTGGCGATACCTCCGTGTTTTGCAGCCTCTATAACCGAGAGGTACGCATCGGAAAGATCTGTATACTTTCCAACTAACCCAACTCGAATAACGGGTTCTGTAAGTTTGGTACGGCGGGTAATCTCTTCTAACTCAGCGAGATTAGGAGCACTCTCTTTTATACCTAGGAGGGACAATGTCACCCGTGCCAGACCTTCTTTTTCCATGTTAAGCGGAATATCGTAGAGAGACTCCACATCTAATGCGGAGATAATATGGTCTGAATCAATACCGCAAAAGAGCGCTATTTTTTCTTTTTCATCCTGACTAATTGGCCGCTTTGCACGAACCACGAGAATATCTGGGTTAATCCCATAGCGACGTAACGCAATAACTGAATGCTGCATTGGCTTCGTCTTGGCTTCATCGGAAGGATAAATGTAATCCATCTTTACAACATGAATAGAAATGCAATCACGTTTGTTTCGAGTTTGGAACTGCCTAACAGCCTCTAACGTAACCTCAGCCTCAAAGTCTCCTACCGTACCTCCCAGTTCAATAATTTGAAAATCGGGCTGAGCTGTCTCAGAGATAGTTTGGAAGCGTCGCTGAATTTCATCGGTAACATGCGGTACGATTTGGATGGTCTTGCCCAAATACGTTCCCTTTCTTTCGTGTTCAGTTACCGCTTGAAACACTGATCCCATCGTTGAATAGGAAAGCCTACTTAAATCACTATCTAAAAAGCGTTCATAATGGCCGAGATCCAAATCTGTCTCTGCACCATCTTCGGTCACAAATACTTCGCCGTGCTGGAAGGGGTTCATAGTACCGGCGTCGACATTCAAATACATATCTGTTTTCATCGGTATAACAGAAAAACCGCGGGCTTTGAGCAGGGCTCCTAAGCTCGCGGCTGTAATTCCTTTTCCAAGTCCGCTTACGATTCCACCAGTAATAAAAATTGTTTTCGTAGCCATTACGTAAAAGCCCTCCTCTCCATGTCAGTCAACTCTTGGACAGTAACACACCTACAGTATTAAGCAAGTCTATTATTTATCTTTAATAAACGTAAAACGCGACCGGGGAGCAAAGCTCCTCGGCCGCGTTCATTGCGGGCGCTACGTGGATTAGAACTCCACGAAGCTGATAGGCTCGGTTGGTACCTCTACCTTGTCGAGCGACGGAGCACAGGCCACGACCTGTGCGGACTTGCTCGGCGAAGGCCGGATGGACTCCACGAGCCCGTTGTAGGTGTCCTCACACTGACGGAGCAGCCCGTCCAGAGCGCCCCAGCGGTTGAGTGCCGTCGGATCCACCCAATGCAGTAGGGCAGACAGGAGATCGCCCAGCAACAGGACGAAGAAAAGGGCAAAAGCAACAACGGCCTTAACAGGGTATGGCATCGAAAAGTCTCCCAAAGTCGGTACTCACTATCTAAATAGTTATATACCACAAAATAGCTATTTTGTCAAGCCTTTGTATATAAACAGAGGGGCCGAGCAACTGCTCGACCCCGGTGCCAACGATTACGGTAATTCAGGCTTACCGTCTCTCTCCCATAAGTCAGAGAGATACGGATAGTAATGGAGAAAACAAGAGTGCGTCCTCACGATTTCAAACCAAAACTGCGTTCGGTTAAATCGCGCGTGACACCTCCGCAGCTCCATCCCTATAAAAACATGGTCGGCAATTATGCCGATCGTTGCAATCCAGAGTGCTGCAACCATGCTTCTACCCGCTCCTTGAGTAGACATCTGCAGAGAGTGATTTGGTAGAGTATCCCAAAGTTTCGTCCTTTTTTCCAGTGTTTGTTCGCTCTTAATATGAATCAGCACTTCAGGTACTATGCTATACTTACGCTATGACACAGCAATCAATTACCCCAACCTGGAACCTTAACGATCTCTACAGCGGGATGGACGATCCCAAAATTGAAGAAGATTTTTCGGCCGCTGAAGCCCTCGTACGTGAACTACAGGACTACCGAGGAAAGATCGCCACCCTCAATCCTAGCGAAATGCTTACCCTTATAAAAAGCCAAGAAGCTCTCGCTCTTAAAAGTAACCGCCTGGGCGTGTACGCCAGCCTGCTTTCGGCTACCAATGTCGAAGTGCCCGAAGTCACCCGTTTTGAAAAACAACTCGACGCCCGTATGATTCAGCTTGGCAAAGAGACTATTTTTATTGAAGTAGAAATGGCGCAACTGCCCGAACCCAAATGGCAGGAATTTTTAAACGCTCCTGAACTTAACGCATATAAAAAGACTTTAGAAGACACGTATCGAGAAGCAAAACATACGCTATCTGAGCCAGAAGAAAAAATCCTGGCCGAAAAAAGCCAGACCAGTAGCCAAGCGCTACTCCATTTATTTAGTATTACCACCGACACCTTAATGGTTGACTGGAACGGAGAGAAAAAACCGCTCGAAGAAATTTCACCATATTTACGCGATCCAGATAAAGCAATTCGAAAACAAGCCGTCTTTGCCATTCATGCCGCACTTAACACAAATAGCAAAACGACTCCAGCGGTTTTTAACGCCCTCATTCAAGATAAAGAAATAAGCGACCGACTTCGCAACTATGATTACCCTGAAGAGCGACGGTTTAATAGTGACGACGTCGAGAAAGATACTGTCTACGCCTTAATCGAAGCTGTCAACAAGAGCAGCCACTTAGTTGAACGCTACTATACCCTTAAAAAGAAAATCCTTGGCGAAGATACGCTGCACTGGTGGGATCGCTATGCCCCGTTACCAAAACCAAAGAAAGAGATTTCCCCCGAAGAGGGTAAAGAAATGGTTCTTGCAGCATTTGAAGAATTTTCTCCACAAGTTCGCGAGATCGCCAACGGTATGTTCGAGAAAGCGCACATTGATTGGTTTCCAAGCAACAAAAAACGGGGTGGTGCGTTTTGTCAGTTTGGGACACCTGAATCTTACCCCTATGTGCTCTTAAACTACACAAACGACGTGAACGACGTGATGACCTTAGCGCATGAACTCGGCCATGCCGTTCATGACGTACTTGTCAAAGACACAAATGTCTTCTTCCAAATGCATCCCTCCCTCGCTTTGGCCGAGATTGCCAGTACTTTCTCTGAGCTCCTCCTCTTCGACAAACTCTTAGCTGGAGACTTAACCAAAGAAGATAAAATCGCCTTGCTCATGGGACAGATTGAAGATAACTTCGCTACCGTCCACCGGCAGATTGCCATGTTTCAGTTTGAACAAGCCGTTCATACAAAGCGCCGTACCGACGGAGAACTTTCCAAAGATCAAATCGACGACCTATGGCATGAAATCATTAAGAAGCCATTTGGCGACAGCTTGGTCTGGACAGACGAACACAAGAACTTTTGGATGTACATTCCCCACGTGTTTAACTGGCCTTTCTACGTCTATTCATACGCGTTTGCTCAGCTTTGCACCCTCGCCATCTACAAAACCTATAAAGAGAAGGGGAGCGAGATGGTCGAAAACTACCTCGACATTCTTCGCCGCGGTGGGTCGATGGCCCCGAAAGACAACCTCGCACTTGCTGGGTTTGATGTCAGCACCCCCGACTTTTGGCAAAACGGCTTGAAAATGATTGAGGACTATATTGCTCAGCTCGAAGCCGAATTAGCTTGACAGAAAAGCATTAAACAACTATACTTATTTTTATCCATCTAAGGTTGCGCGCGCAAGAAAGAATAACAACTATGGTGAGGTATCGCCACCGTGGGAGAGAACGTCGGGTAGGAAGTATTATTGTTGTAGAAGGGACGGAACGACCAATTCCCGTCCCAGACTACACTGAGGCCAAGCGGAAACTTGGTTTGCTACTTGCTGGAGGTTTGTGGCCCATGGAGAAAGCTCGTTCGGCTCAAACCTACCTGGAGTGGTTCGAACGCAACCTCTACGTAGATGAATACGAGAATCTACGCCACCGGGCCTGCGGAAAGAGAGTGGATAATGACGTGCGGTGCACCAGCCGTACCTGCTACGGCCTTATCGTCGTCCCTCCTCCAGCGGGGCTCGTTGAAGCACTTCACCGATTAGGCGAAGTCGACGACTCAGCCTACGCCGGAATGACAGAGCGAGCAGTACCACCCACCCCCCAACACATCGTGTAGAACTCAGGCCGTCAGTGGAGCGCGGAAGCGTCACCACGGGCCGTTTTGCTTCTTGCTAAGTAAGCCAATCCCTTCCCAGACGTATGTTTCTTGGTGTAAAATAAAGCCCATGCAGCAGACTACTGCACTTACAAAGAGTGCTATTACTTTTTCTCTAATCAAAAATCGCCACGTTGGGCAGTTTACCGAAGGTTACCCCCTCACAAATGGAGTGACGGTCGCCGTTGATACGCTTGTTCAAAATTTACCCTCCAATTTTAAATCAACGATTGTCGCACCAGAAGCTGGAAATCAAAATGATCCCGCCGACGTACTACGAATTCCTGCAATTGGGGAATTGTGGGAGTACCCCATTGCTCAACCTTGGCGTACAAAACACTTAGTCCACTACTTTGCAAATAATGGACTTGATCTTGTTCATGTTCATCACCCATTCTTAATGGGGATGGTAGGTGCCAAAATCGCTAAAAAGTTTAAAGTCCCTCTCGTAGCACACCACCATACGCTTTATGAGACATATGGACACTATGTTAAATTACCTACCTCAATAAGCGATCGCATTGCAAAGTACGGATTAGGCCCATGGTTACATTGGTACTACGATATATTTGCCGAATGCGCCACTATCATTGTGCCGTCTAAAGCCACCGAAACATCACTCCGTCAGATGGGCGTTGAGGCATCGATCCGAGTAATTCCTACTGGGGTACCCCTCCCGAAGTCGGAAGACATATCTCCCGCAAAACAGCAGGAGATCCGTTGTCGTTATGGCATTAAATCAGAGGATTTTTTGCTCCTGTATGTCGGACGTCTCGCCAAGGAGAAGAACCTCGACCTTGCCCTTCAAGCGTTTGATGCATTAGCAAACGAACACACCAACCTTCACTTTTTATTTGTAGGCAGCGGACCTGAAGAAGAGTCACTCCGTGAGCAAGCCGCTCTAAGTGTTGCCGCCGATAGAATCCACTTTGCTGGCCGCCAACCTCGTGAGTTATTAGATCCCTTTTATGCGGCCGGAGATTTATTTGTATTTCCTTCAACCACAGAGACGCAAGGTCTTGTTACTGCCGAGGCCCAGGTCGCAGGAACACCCAGCGTGGTGGTAAATGTTGGAGGAGCCTGCGAACTTGTTACTGATGGCATGGACGGCCTGGTCACAGCACCTACAGTGGCTGACCTTTCTCAATCCATCCGCTCAATTCTCACGAATCCCACGCTCCATGCAACTCTTAAGCAAGGCTGTATTACGAATCGGTCAAAGCGCACGCCGGCAGCAATGATCGAACAAGTGCTTGATGTGTATGAATCAGTATTAGCTCGATAAACCTGATTCATTTGTAAGTATCCCTCTTTGATTTTTCCTGACTCAGGCTATACTACGAGTAAGGAGTTTTTATGCCACACATTCATGATTTGATCGACTGGACTGTTACAGCCTTTATTGTTCATACGGACCGAGTTTTATTAGTCCACCATACCGCTCTTCAAAAATGGCTCCCGGTTGGCGGTCATATTGAATTGCACGAAGATCCTGAGCAGGCACTCTTACGAATCGTGCAAAAAGAAGCGGGAATTGAGTTTGATTTACTTTCTCCTCGCTCAGAAGTACCAGTGAGTGGGGGAAGAATGTTACCAACCCCGAATTACATGGATATTCACGCGATTAGTGACACCCATAAACATATCGCCCTTGGCTACTACGCCCGCGGTTTGAGCGACCAAGTTACCTTAGAAAAAGATGCTCACTCCGAGATTAAGTGGTTCACCCGTGAAGAGTTGAACGATCCGAAGTTTGACCTTCTGCCGAACATTCGGATTAACTGCGAAGAAGCCCTCGATAAAGTCGCCGCAACGCTTTAGAACAAAGAAGAAAGAACTTCCTTACCGCAAGGGAGTTCTTTTTTGCTATAAGGTTTGGTATTATTAACCTGGCCCGACAGCTGGAGGGTCGTTCGGAGCTGCCCGTGAATACGGGATAGCACAGAACCGTCAAAAAATAATGTCATCTCGGGCTGAGCGACGATCCCTTTACGAGAGTTTTCGTCGACTAGCTCGACATGACATAAAAGAGAAAGGATGTTATGGCTCAAATCCAAGATATTCGTGCTCGTGAGATTTTCGACTCCCGCGGGACACCAACCGTCGAAGTCGACCTGTATCTAAATGATGGCTCAATGGGTCGCGCCGCTGTTCCGTCTGGTGCCTCAACGGGCGCCTACGAAGCTGTCGAACTGCGCGACGAAGAAAAAGCCCATGGCGGCAAAGGTGTTAAAAAAGCCGTTGCTAATGTCCATGACATTTTGTTACCTGCTCTTAAGGGTAAAGAAGCCGACCAAGTGTTAATCGATGAACTCATGATTGAACTCGATGGCACCCACAACAAAGGCAAAATTGGTGCCAACGCAATCCTAGGCGTATCAATGGCTCTTTCAAAAGCTCTGGCCATCCACCGCAAACAGCCGCTCTGGGAATACTTCCGCGGTTTGTCCACGACGGTTCCTGCCGACTACATCATGCCCGTGCCAATGATGAACATTCTAAACGGCGGCAAACACGCCGACAAATCAACCGACATCCAAGAATTCATGATCATGCCGGTTGGCGCAAGCTCATTTAGCGAAGCCTTGCAAATCGGGGCCGAAATTTTCGCTGCCCTCAAAAAAGTACTCAAAAAAGAAGGTTTCTCTACAACCGTCGGAGACGAAGGTGGATTTGCTCCAAGCCTTAAGTCCAACAAAGACGCCCTCGAAATGATTAAGCGTGCTACCGAAGCCGCTGGCTATGAATTGGGCAAGGATGTCGTAATTACGCTCGACGTAGCTTCGACTGAACTCCACGAAGACGGTACCTACCACCTCGCTTCTGAAGGCAAGAAATTAACTTCAGACGAAATGATCGACACCTACGTTGAATGGTGCAACGAATACCCAATCGCCTCAATCGAAGACGCCTTAGACGAAAACGACTGGGAAGGCTACCAGAAGATTACCGAAAAGCTCGGTAATAAAATCCAGCTCGTGGGCGACGACTTGTTCGTTACCAACGTGGAACGCCTTCAGCGTGGCATTACCGACAAAGCCGGGAATGCAATTCTAATTAAGCTCAACCAAATCGGTACTGTTACCGAAACCGTTCGAGCAATCGACTTGGCTCGCCAGAATGGTATGAACGCCATTATCTCGCATCGTTCAGGCGAAACCGAAGACGTAACAATTGCAGACTTTGCCGTTGGCTTATCTGCTGGGCAAATCAAGACCGGTTCCATGAGCCGCTCCGACCGTGTTGCCAAGTACAACCAGCTCATTCGTATCGAAGAAGCCCTCGGCGACAAAGCTGTGTACCCTGGAAATTCGATCTTTAAGAAGTAATCGAGTTATGTAAGTAAACAAAAAGCCGTGCCACCAGCACGGTTTTTTGCATTTACAGCAACAGATAAAAATAATATACTCACACTATCGCTAAATCAGTTAGTTGATCTGTGAAGAAAGGAGGCCACAGCGATGTGGCAACGTTTCACTGAGCGGGCACGACGCGTTGTCTTCTTTGCCCAAGAGGAAGCCGCACGCCTGGGCGAAAACTACGTTGGGACCGAACATCTGCTGCTGGGACTGATCCGAGAGTCAGATTCAGTAGCAGGACGCATTCTGGATCAACTAGGGATCCCCCTAGTTCGTATCCGGGCAGATATCGAACGGCAAGTGACTCGTGGAAACGGGAACCTTGGCCAGGAGATGCAGCTCACCCATCGAGGGAAGAGAGTCTTCGACTTTGCCTACGAAGAAGCACGGTTGCTCGACGACAAACACGTAGGCACCGAACACCTCCTGCTGGCACTCATCCGTGAAGAAGACGGACTCGCCGCTCGGGTACTCAAAAAGCTCGGAGCAGACTTGGCGCGCACGCGGCGTGAAGTCTACCACATGCAATCGGGAGCACCCAAGGTTACCCCGCTCCTTGCCTCGCCGGAAGCAACGCGTGCTCTCATTGACGTATATGACCAGCTCACTGACGATGCGCGAAGTAGGCTGGAACGGGGAGTAGCATTCTCGGACATTGGTCCTGAACTCCAGGCCGCCGTTCAAAACGCATGCCTCAACAGGGGGCCACTGAGTCCGATCCCTGACGGCTCCGTAATCTACCTCCGTCCGGAAAGATCCGACGAAGTCACCACTGCCGTAGAGATCAGTATTCAGATAACTACTGTCGTGCTCGCAACCCTAAGCCCCGCGCCCAAGCAGCCCGAAGCAGCGGCCGCTTCTCCTAGGGAGGAGTCGACCGTTGATCCAGATAGCACGGAAGACACGGCCCACCAGACATCCTAACCAGCCGCGCGCTGGTCATCACAACCGGTTCGTTCTCTCACCCGCAAGGGCAGGGGAACGGACCGATTCTTTTTATATAAAGTATTGATTCAGGTTCGCTTGCTTGCTATGCTCCACTCAGCCAGCTGTTTTGGCACTTTCTCTGCTTCTGCGCAACAAAAGACAATGCAACACTACTTAATCGACTCAAGCGTCGTCACTCCTCTGAGTGAGCTTATGGAGCAAGCAGCACGCATGAGATGGTGCATGCGACGGCTCGGATCCAAAGCAACGGTCCGTATCGCTCCTGATCAGCGTCCTACGCATCACCAAGTGATGGGATGGGCCTGGAATTTGGCCTATTGGACAATGGAGGCAATTGACGAAGGCGCTATTAAAAAGGCGCCCAATCAGCCAAGGTGGTTCCGCCGCGTTAAGGGGTTGGTCACGGATGAAGACTTGACACCTTTCACTTGTCCCGCAGAAACCTTATACCTTCTCGACCTCACGGTTGTGTATCTCAGTGCCTGTCTTAACCTTAGGTACGACTCCAATCGCACCTGGCACATGACCTTTCGAGGGAGCGTGAGCCTCCACAAGTGGCTCGGATTCTTGGTTGAGTTCGGAGACGGACCGGCCAGGCGCGTCCACGTTGCCCATGACATGGACGAAGCGGGGGTTCGGTTAGAGAAACAGGAATAAGGGGCATCGTGGTTTGGTTCATAACCGGTTCGTTTCTTACCTATACAGGGCAGAGACGAACCAATTTTTATGTAAATGCATTGAATTATATTTTATTTATTATATACTAGTTTCGGTGACATAAATATCAACATTCCAGAGATAGGTTCGAAAGGGGAATTCACTATGCGACTAGGACTCAGGCTCCTGCAATCTCCTGACGATTCTGGAGCGCGAGAAGAGTATCCTCCACGCTCTGCGCCCGATTCGGCAACGGTTAGCGAGTCGAGCGCCAACTTGGATCCAGTTGAAGAAGACTCGGCAACCAACGGTGGAGAAGAACCGAAAGGGGGCTCGGACGAAGTAGCCGGCGACTAACCGGCCTCAAGCTTGACTCGACTCAGTGCCGGTTCATTTTTCCCATGTAAGGGGAGGACGAACCGGCTCTTTTTATACGCAAAAACGCCGCGGTGAGGTCGAAACCTTCCGCGGCGTTTGAGTGTACGGACGTAGCATAGTAGCGGTATCACGACTGCACAGCCTGTGGCTTCGCAGCCGTTAACGTTCCGCCGAGCTGAACGAAGTCTTGCGACACCTGAGCAGCCGCAGTCAGCAGCAACTCCTCCTGATTACGCACCCGATCGATCTTCCAGGATTGGTAGCCCAGAGAGACCGGCAGCCTGAAGCCTTGTACGCGACCTGCCCGCCAGAGAGCGGCCACCAACAGTTGGTGGAGCCGCTTTTCCCGACGGGCGAGCAAGGTATCGTCGCAGACTTCCGCCTCACCCGCGTTTCCCCCATAGAGGTTTTCACTATCGGCATATTCTTCCGCCAGGAAGTAAAGCCGAGACGAAAGTGGCACCTCTTGTTTTGTCTTCAGCGACGTGTAGAGGTCGCCGATCATACTGGCAACTACCGCGCACTCGTCCCTATCATGGTAGCTGAGACGTACGCTCGGACGGCGATAGAACAACAACACCGCCACTATCTGCAACAGCACCAATAACATGCAAACCTCACCATCTCCACTCTCGAGCTTGAGAGCAGAGAAGTAAGGGGGCAACGGACAAGCGAACCTGTCCGTTGCCGCACCTGTCAGGGTCAAAGACCCTATTCGGCCGACAGACGATCTGTGAGGCCGGCCATCTCATCCAGGAGGTCGTTATCGGGATAGCGCTCATGGAGAGCTTCGACTCCAACGCAGACTTCGATCATCCACGCCAGAGTGTGCCGAACCTCCGACGAGTTACCCGCCCCGCGGGCTGGATCGACTCGGCGACAAACATCCCACAGGGAGTACTCCCAATGAGCGCCTCCCGTACGTTCTACCCGAGACGTTACGCGGCAACCCGTCTCGACCAGCAGTCTCGCTACCTGCAGCGTCCGCGCTTCATCCACCATGACCGGCTTAATGGAGTCCACCTCGACCTTCACACCCACACTGCGGAACGCCTGCTGGACGCTCCGAATGTGAACTCCTTCTTTCCCAATCAAGATGCCCGTATAGCGCGGGCACTTGAGGAAAAGCTTCCGCTGCGTTGCGCAGTAGCGTACCTGCGTCTCGAGAGGGGCTTCCTCATGATCGGGAAAGACTCGAGGATGATGCTCCAGGAAGCGGTGGTAGAACTGCTTCAAGAACGCGTAGGCGGCGTTGCCTTGGAGAAGGCCATCCTGGTTCTCCATAACAGCTCGAAGAAACAGGAAGTGGCTGGGCCACATGTCGCCGAGGTTACCCATGAGGTACCCCCAGCCATCTCTGAACGGCCTGATCGCAAACTCAATCGCGGGCCGCCGTAAACGGGAATGCGACGCAAGATCCATGCGCACTTCTGCGCAGGATTCTAAGACGCCGATGACCCGTTCCCGAGCTGCCAGCTCTTGGGCGTTGCGGTCACGCTCTGACTCGCGGTAGTCGGGAAGCGTGGCAATCCACTTGTCGCCCTCGAGCTTAAAGTACAAACCGATCGGCAACATTCTCGTTTTACCTTGGCCTTTCAAAGCCGAGTACTAATAACATTTAAACTGCTTACTATTACTCAGTCCAAGTTGGGCTGAGTAAGGTAAGGCCGTGGGAACCGAAGTCCCCACGGCGTTGCTGACTGACTGATTGATGCGCCCCCCTTACGCGGCGCAA
>DASWYB010000005.1:0-12091 GCA_036405195.1 Patescibacteria group bacterium | reverse complement strand
GGTTTTTGCGCAACTAGTTCCTCATACTTCGTGCGAATTTCTTGTCGGAGAGCCGTGAATTGACTCGTAAGTTCTTGGTCGCTTAAGGCTTGAATTCCCGACTCGGCGTCATTAATAGCTCGAATAACCGGTTGTAATTTTTGCACGTCACCGCGTGTTGTATCTTTTATCAGGGAAGAGAAGAGTTTTATCATAACTATCGCATTGTACCGAATTTACCTGAAAAAGAAAGTCATACTCCCTATATATAACGAAAGCCGCCCGAAAAGGGCGGCAGAGTGGAAAGATGAGCCGGGGAGGCCAAGAATCCAACCTCGACAGAGGGAGGAATCTGGCCTCACCCGGCGGCTCCACCCAGCGATCAATCGAGACCCGCTGGGGAGCATGGTCCAGGAGCGTGCGTGGACATGTGCTGCACGCTGAGTCAACACGCTTACGAGGAAATGGATCCTCGTGCGCTCCGGACCAAGCGAATACCAAGACGGCAGATTAGGCGTTTTTCACCCTTGTTGCCAGATTTGGTACTCGCACTACACAACTATCTCTCAATAAGAGCTGAGTGAGAGAAGGAAAAAGAGCCGTTATGCTCTACTTCCTCCTCCCACAAAGGGAAGGAGTTGGATTATAAAGTGCGCCTCAGTCATACTTGCTGGGCAAGCTTCATGGGGTGCACTTACTATATCACGAATAGCACGCGAGGTCAATACTCAGTAGGGGCGACGGCTTCCTTATGAGCCTCTTCCGCTGACCATTCTTTAGGCGATACGGCAACGTGATGATCCCCCTCACGATTCTTACGCCTTCCTAACTCCTCATCTAGCTGATCAAAAATACGATCTACTGCTTCGAGGAAGGTCGTCCCTATAGCCGTAAATCGTATAACAGGCTTTACACCCGGGATGTCTAGAATGACTTCTGCCTCTTTGTCCCCATCTCCATGCGCCTTCGCATGTTGAATTAATTCAACTTCGAGAAACGAGTTTTCTGGGATAAGCCGTTCAAACCGTGTGACCTTGCTTTCAATCGAGTCGACAAGCTCCTGGGGACACGTTACCTGACGGTGCTTAAGCTGGAAGTTCATCCTACCTCCTTGTTTGCTTATGGCATATCATAATTAAGAAAAAAAGTCGAGCGTCAACCTCACGAGCGTTTTGTTTAAAACTATAAAAGGTCATCCTTGTCCGGTGCGGGGGTGGGAGGTGTTGGAGGGTAGGGGACTGCTTCCGGAAATTAAGTCCCCTGCCCTCTGACTCCGGCTGAAAGCCAAGGCTTTAGGACTGTTACTTCCCGTCCCGTCTTCACGGGCGCTACGTACCCTGCTCCAGCCGTCGGTCGTAGTAGCATTTCCTTAATAATAGAGAGCCAGAAGCCAAGTGGTTTGTGCTTTTGCTGAGATGACATTTAAAAAGCCTTGTGATAAAGTAGGAATGCACAAAAAGAGAAGATTTAAGAACTTGTTTCATAAGAGAAGGGATTGAATGAAAAATCTACTGTATTTCCTGGGTATTATTATTTTTGCCTCAATTCTCTATACGTTTTTTGGCAACCCAAACCGTCCCAAAGTCGAAACCGTCAACCTTACTCGTATTAGTGAAGTCATTAAGGAAGAGAAGGTAGAGAAAGTAACGGTCGAGGGGAACTCGATCAAGGCCAAACTAAAAGATGGCTCTATTCTTCGTGCCGACAAAGAGCCGGGTATTAGTATTACTGATTATGGCATTACACCCGAAAACGCTACCTTAGAAGTAGATAATAACTCAGTTGCGTCATTCTGGCTTAGTTTGATCCCAATTATTTTACCGGTTCTTCTCTTGGGTGGATTTATCTTCTTTATGTATCGTAATGCCCAAGGCGGGAACATGAAAGCGATGTCGTTTGCCAAGACAACGGCCCGAATGGTAAGTGGAACCCAAAAGGTAACTTTCAACGATGTTGCGGGGCTTAAGAACGCAAAACAAGAACTTGTCGAGGTTGTGGACTTCCTTAAGCATCCCGAGAAATTCCAAAAACTAGGCGCCGAGATTCCAAAGGGCGTCTTACTCGTCGGCCCAGCCGGTGTGGGTAAAACTCTCTTAGCAAAAGCTGTATCCGGCGAAGCAGGCGTACCATTTTTAACCCTTTCTGCCAGTGAATTCGTTGAAATGTTTGTCGGGGTTGGTGCTGCCCGCGTACGCGACT
This sequence comes from Patescibacteria group bacterium, assembly GCA_036405195.1. Classification (GTDB taxonomy): domain Bacteria; phylum Patescibacteriota; class UBA1384; order 2-12-FULL-50-11; family DASWYB01; genus DASWYB01. The sequence continues at coordinate 9,913 of DASWYB010000005.1, read as the reverse complement.
TATTTGCCAAGGCTAAGAAAATGGCTCCCGTTGTTATCTTTATCGATGAGCTTGATGCCATTGGCCGCCAACGTGGCGTTGGTATGGGCGGATCCCACGATGAACGGGAACAGACCCTCAACCAGATCCTCGTAGAAATGGACGGATTTGAAACCGATTCCCGAGTTATTATTTTGGCAGCCACTAACCGGCCTGATGTTTTAGACCCAGCCTTACTTCGTCCAGGCCGATTTGACCGTAAAGTTGTACTCGACCTCCCCGACCGTTCCGAACGGGAAGAGATTCTTAAAGTTCATGTTCGCAATAAACCAGTAGCGAAAAACATTGATCTGGCTGTAATCGCCCGACAAACACCGGGAGCTTCGGGTTCCGACCTTAAAAATATCGTGAACGAAGCCGCTATTCTCGCCGCGCGTGAGAATAAAAAAGAAGTTGGCCAGCAATACTTCACCCAAGCCATTGAAAAAGTCTTGATCGGACCAGAACGCAAATCCCATCTCATGAATACCCAGGAACGTAGTGTAGCCGCTTACCACGAAGCAGGACATGCAATCGTTGGTAAAAATGTTCCCAACGGTGACCCAATTCATAAAATTTCGCTCGTCTCTCGTGGTATGGCACTTGGTTATACATGGAGTCTTCCCGAAGAAGAGAGCCGCATGTCTTCGAAGAGTCACTTTGAAGATGAAATTGCCCAACTCCTCGCCGGACGAGCTGCCGAAGACATTATTTTTAAGGAAGTTACCACCGGCGCTTCAAACGACTTCGAACGTGCCACAGCGATTGCTCGTGATATGGTCATGATGTACGGCATGAGCAAACTCGGCCATGTGGTATGGGGAGAACGTCATGATAGTTTCCTTGGACGCGGCGCTGAAGTACGCAACTACTCAGAAAAGCAAGCCGAGCTAATTGATGCGACGGTTAAAGAAATTATTGATGAACAAATGGCTCGCGCGAAGAAAATCCTGACCGAACAATCTGCCCTTCTCGAAGCTACCGCACAGCGTCTTCTCAAGATCGAAACGATCGAAGGCGAGGAATTCGACGCTATGTACGACGAATTTAACGGCGGAACAAAACGAACAGTAAAATCAGAGAAAACCGCCAAACGTACTCCAAAATCCAAAAACGCCGACGCCTAATCCCTGCGCTTTGCAGGCACGCGAAAGTAAGTTAGGATAGGAACGTATGGTTTCTGGACTTAAACGATTATGGCATAGTGAGCAGGACTTGCGGGGCGCCGCAAGCCTGCTTGTTATTACAATGCTTTTGAGTAATATCTTAGGCTTTTTACGTGACTTGATTTTAGCGAATGCTATCCCGTTACATATTCTTGATACGTATTACGCAGCTTTCCGTATTCCTGATTTTCTTTTTAATCTCTTTATCCTTGGAGCTATCAGCTCGGCTTTTATTCCTATTTTTCTCGATATCAAAACCAAAGAAAACGACAAAGCTGCGTGGGAATTATCCAATAACTTAATTACCACTTCGCTTATTTTTCTCGGGATTCTCTGTGTTGGCTTGTATATCTTCATGCCAAACCTATTGCACTTCTTTGTCCCCGGCTTTTCCACTACCGATACGCTCCAAGCTGAATCAGGCTATATTATTTCTTCGTACGCGATGACCGTAAAATTAGCACGGATTCTTCTTTTTTCACCCATATTTTTTGCGATCTCGTATGTCTTTGGTGGCATGCTCAATGCCAACAAACGTTTCTTCTCCTACGCGTTGGCACCTCTTGTGTATAACGCTTCAATTATCGTTGGAGGACTTCTTGCCCCAGGCTTTACGGTTACGATTGTCGCTTGGATGGTTGTAGTAGGAGCCCTCTTACATGCTTTGGTTCAACTTCCGGCACTACGTAAACTCGGATACAAATATCACTTCGTACTGAATCTTAAGGATGCCTCTTTACGCCGAATCATCCGTTTAATGATCCCACGATCACTCAGCCTTGGCATGTCCCAAATTATTCTCTTGGCATTTACACGTATCGGGTCTCTCTTACCTGCTGGAGCGATCTCTATTTATAATCTCACCAATAACTTCCAAACAACCCCAACGGCAATTTTCGCGGCTTCCATTGGCACAGCTGTGTTCCCCATGCTAGGAGCCGCCGTAAGTGAGAAAGATAACGAAAAGTATAAATCCCTTCTGACCCACGCATTAAAGGGCATGTTCTTCTTTATGATTCCTTCGATGATCTTACTGTGGATTCTGCGAGCTCATATTATTCGTCTCTACCTCGCCCTCAATCATCAGACTTGGGAAGACACAATTCGAGCCATCAACACATTTAGCTGGTTTATTCTTGCCCTTGCATCCCAAGGATTTAACCTTATTATGATTCGTGCCTTTTATGCTCATCAAGATACAAAACGTCCGATGTATGTGTCGCTCTTTTCGGGCGCAGTTGCCGTTATTCTCGCGTGGATTTTAGCAAATCGCATTGGCGACGTATGGGCTCTCTCCATGGCATTTGCACTGGCCGCGATTCTCGAGTCATTAATTCTCTTTACTCTTTTCCAATCGACGTATCGAAAACAACTTAACTTACGTTCCCTCCTCGATACAATTACTATGACCCTCCTTATTTCTTTAGCCTCAGGACTTGTCGCACGAGTCACCCTTTCTATTGTGAGTGATGGAGTCTTTGTGGGAACTCCCGGTCTTGGAACAACACGAATTATCCCTCTCTTTATTAACCTACTCTCTGCGGCACTGACGGGCGGATTAACCTATCTTGCGATCAGCCTACTTCTCAAACGAGAAGAACTCCAGTGGATTACACCGAAACGAGCTGTTAAAAATATTCCTCTCCCCTCCAGTGAAGATACGGCTCAGAACGAAGGCCTCGCCTAAAGTTATACTTGCCTTCTCGGCTAAAGACATCTACTATATTCTTATATAGAGGAGGAGAGATGTCCTGGATTTCACGTCACAAAAAACTTATTTATTTGCTTGCTGCGCTTATTCTTTTTTTGCTTTTTAGCATCGCTTTAAATTCTTATCTTTTAGAAACTCAAAATAAAAGCACTTCAGCACTCCCCCCCGTCCCCGAGCTCGCTATCCCTCAAAACGTTGATACTAAGATTTTAAATAGTGTTGCCGTAAAAACATGCCTCGCGCCAACAATTGCCCAACACCCCGCCCCTCTCCCTTCTGTTCCTAGCAGCAGTGCAGCAACAAGCGAGACAGCGGCATACGTATCACGTGTTCGTGCAAACTACCTGGAAGGCATCAACTGGATGCAGGATCTCCACACAAGCACCCAAAAGTGCTACAACCAGCAAATTTCCCAGCAATACTCCGATGGTGCACCAACCAAGGTATGGAAATAAGGAACCATTATGAATAAACAAGTCATTTTTCTTAGTTCCCTTATTGTAATCATCCTTATACTCGTGACCATTAGCTTTACCGCTCTGGTCAAGCAACCAAGTGCCGACACACTCACGGCTACGACGTCTTCCCCAGTCCCAAATCAACACACAGCGTACGAAGACTGTTTAGCAGGAGACCCAGGACGTGCTAGTTGGTGTCAGCTCCTTCTTGATAGAGGACTACTTTCTTCCCCTAGTCCAACGGTAACCGTAACGCCTACACCACTTGTAAACGCTTCTCCAACATTCTCTGGTTACGATGGATACTATGAAGATTGTATCTCTGCTGGTTTTTCTGCTTCAGATTGCGCAGGGCTACCTCATAAATTCACAACTCCCACTCCTACACCGTCACCAACTCCTTCAATTGACCTAACTAATTATGATGGAACGTATCAAGACTGTATAGCAGCGGGATTCTCTGCCTCACAATGTGAGCACCTTCTCAAATCAACCACTCCAACACCATTTGTGTCCTCTGTCACTCCAACTCCTTTACCCTCTCCCACCCCTTCTAATAACTTCACTAACTATGACGGGACCTATGAAGACTGCATAGCCGCAGGATTTCCTGCCTCACAATGCGATAAATTACCTCATAGCACCCCCTCACCTGCCCTAAGTTACTTTGAAAGCACTTTGGCTAACTGTACCGGCGGGATGACTTCGCCTCCTGCAAAACCGGGACCAATGCCAACGCCACCAGCGGCATTCAATTACGACATTAACGCTTATCCCGACATAAACGCTTACTACGCCGCTCTTACAGCCTATACCCAGAGCTTAAACAGCTATAATACCGCTATGACAGCCTGGCAACAACTATCAAATGCAAATATGGTCTGGCAGGACTGTATTACAGAGTGGAACTACGAACACCCCGACGCGATATACCTATCGGACGGATTCCATCTATAACCTAGTTCTGATTTCGGCCTGGGGCTTATTAGGCCTAGAGTGACTCCATAGACATAATTTGGTATAATTAACCCGTTATGCAACAGGTTCGTAACTTTTGTATTATCGCGCATATTGACCATGGAAAATCGACATTAGCCGACCGTTTTTTGGAATACACCGGAACAATTGAAAAAAATAAGATTCGCGAGCAAATGCTTGACTCTATGGACTTAGAACGAGAACGCGGCATCACCATTAAGCTCCAACCAGTCCATATGAAGTATCACCTGGACGGAGTTGATTACGAACTCAATCTTATCGATACACCTGGACACGTGGACTTTGGGTACGAAGTTTCTCGCTCTCTCGCCGCTGTCGAAGGCGCTATTTTACTGGTTGATTCAACCCAAGGCATTCAAGCTCAAACCTTAGCCAACTTAGCAGTCGCCCAGAAACATAATCTTACGATTGTTCCCGTCGTTAATAAAATTGACCTTCCCGCAGCTGAACCAGAAAAAGTTGCCTTTGAACTGGCAGATCTGCTCAAGTGTGACCCTGATTCTGTTATCCCCGCATCTGGTAAAAGCGGACTCGGTTTGGATGAAATATTAAAACGAGTCGTGCATGCGATTCCTCAGCCACAACAAGAAATCAATGCGCCCCTTCGCGCCTTAGTTTTTGATTCCCAGTTCAATTCCTATCGGGGAGTAATTGCTCATGTTCGGATTATGGAAGGATCTATAAAAGCGGGCGAAAACGTTGTGATGATGGCCAACGGCAAAACCTTTACCGTTGAAGAGGTCGGTGTCATGACGATTGATCACAAGCCCGTCGAAAAACTAGAAGCAGGTGATATTGGGTACATCGTAACCGGCTTTAAACGCGTAGCCGACTGCCGCGTCGGTGATACGATTACCCATGTCTCCGGACGAGCTACCGCACCCCTCGAAGGATATCGCCAACCTCAGCCAATGGTTTTTGCCTCCCTCTTCCACTCAGACGGAGACACGACAGCCTTACGAACTGCCTTAGAAAAGCTCTCAGCCAATGATGCTTCTATCACTTTTGAACCACACTACTCTGATGCCTTCGGGTCAGGATTTCGTGTTGGCTTCTTGGGTTTATTACACTTAGAGATTATTAAAGAACGTTTAGAACGTGAGTATAACCAAGATTTAGTCATTACGACCCCAGTTGTCGCCCACACCGGTGATGCGATGAATGGATATGAAGAGCCTTGGGTCAAAGCGGAAATTATCACCCAGCCAGCATATATCGGCGGTATCATGGAACTAGCCGAATCCCATCGTGGGATCTATCTCTCGCTACAATACATTGGTGAACACCTTGAAGACAAAAATACAACGGCCATCTTAGAGTACGAATTCCCCCTCTCCGAAATCATCATCAATTTTAGCGATCAACTCAAAAGCGTATCGGCTGGATACGCGTCATTTTCATACGACTTGATCGGCTATCGCGCAGGAAAACTTGTCGAAATGAATATCCTTATTGCTGGCGATAAGGTAGCCCCGTTCACTCAAATCGTGCCCGTTAGCCAAGCAGAAGCCCGTGGCAGAGAACTTACAAAACGATTAAAAGAGTTGATTCCAAAACAAATGTTCGAAATTAGTATTCAAGCCACGATTGGCGCCCGGGTTGTGGCACGTGAGACAGTTTCTGCCATGCGTAAAGATGTTACCTCTAAGCTCTACGGAGGAGACGTAACTCGGAAGAATAAACTGCTCGACAAACAAAAGGAAGGCAAGAAAAAAATGAAACAAATGGGTAAAGTAAGCCTTCCCACCAATGTTTTTCTTGAAGCCCTCAAACCAAAATCGTACTAAAAATAATCCTGACTTCTTAATTGTCTTTAAGGAGTTACAAGCGGGCTTGGCGAGACAGCCGCTAAGGGGGAGCCAGAAGCAGTAACGCTTGGGCTGGCACTTATTGTCGTTTGATAACGTTGTTTTAGCTCTGCCGGATTATAGTCTGGTACGGTTAATACATCCGCCGAAATAAAAATCGACTGACTGACAAAAACAATAAGTCCAATAAAAAGAACCACTAATACGGCAATAACAAGTCTGCGTGGACGAAGTATTCCGCGATCGGAGGGTGTATTATCGTTCACGATTTCCCCTTCGTTTAGTTTTCGCCCTTTGATGTTGTGAGTTCTTGAATTTTTGTCAGGATAGATTTTGGAGTTACTTCTGTTTTTACGACATAGTCAGAGGCACCGGCTGCAAAACTCTCTTGCTTTTCCAGATCTTGAATTAACGCAGTAAACACAATCACAGGGATTTCTTTTAATTCTTCATCAGCTTTTAAGCGCCGAAGAACTTCAATTCCGTTCATCTTTGGCATCATGAGGTCTAAAAGAATTGCTGTCGGTTTACTCTGCTTTGCCTGCGCTAACCCTTCTTCACCGTCTTGAGCCGTAACAACTAGGTAACCCGAGGCTTTAAGATATTCTTCATACATTTCGCGTAAGGTCATATCGTCATCGACGATCAATACTGATTTACCAATAGTTCCTTCTTCTCCCATATGGTCTCCTTTATTTTATATAAACGCTTTTCAGAAGAGCTGTCAAACCGGCAAGGAAACGCTTGAGTAAGTACCGTCCAATTGATAGACTATAACTATTCACTATTATGACGCATGAAACAAAACTTCACTCGACGCTAGAATATCTCCACCCTGACGCGAAAACAGGTGTTTTACTACTGCATGGATTTTCAAGCACCCCTGGTGTATTTTCAAAACTCACTCGTCTTCTTGAAAAGCAGGGATTGAGTTACTACGCCCCTCTTCTACCTGGCCACGGAACCACACCCGATGACTTAGCTCTCTATGATACGGAAGATTGGATCAAAAGCGCAGACGAAGCCTATAAACATCTAAAAAAATACTGTAACAATGTGATCATTCTCGGCGTCTCAATGGGAGGAAACTTGGCATGCATCCTCGCGAATAAAAGAAAAGTTGACGGCCTTATTTTAGCGGGAACTCCAAGATGGCTCCAACGTGGGACATGGATTGTTTTCTATATGTTCGTATTACGTTTCCTAGGTATTAAGTATTACCACGCATCCTTTAAAAAAGAACTTAAGGATGGACTTCTCATCGGAGGACCAGCCGCTAGTTATGGGTCACTCCAACTAAAAAGTATTAGTGATGCCCTCCACCTCATCCAAGACGAAACACCTTTTTACCTTAAGAATATCAAGTCACCAACTCTTATTATCCAGTCTGACAATGATGGGTTGGTTAATAGTAAAAGCGGTAACTACTTTTTTCAAAATATTCCAGCTATTGATAAGCAACTGGTATGGATTTCTCAACCTCATCACTCACTCCATAAAGATGACTCTGTTTACACCTACATCCTTGATTTTTTTAACCGGATCAAAAATAGCGAAAACGCTTCTTAGTATATGATATAATCGAGAAAATACCCGAGGAAATATTATGGCTGAATGGAACAAACTGGCGTATAAACCAATCAAAGAATGGAAAGATATCCAACTTACCAATCTTCGTTACGTTTCTCGTTTTTTACTCCCTTTTCAACCTTTTGTTCAAAATCATCCAGAGAAATCAAAGTACCTCTCAGTTCGTTCCCTCAAAGATTTTCAAAAGCTACCTTTTACCTCAAAACTCGACCTCCTACCCACAGAGACAAATCCAAAGCGTTCTCGCGATTTTATTCTTCAGCCTTCCATTGAACTTATTCGAAAAGCCTGGCCGAAAAGCGCTGTACTCAGCTTGGGCTTAAAAAAATTATTTGGTACCGACGTAAAAGCTGAGCTTAGCCACGAATTTAAACCGGTCCATATCCATTTTACAACGGGGCGCAGCACGAGTCAGATTCCGTTTCTTTATACAGCGAAAGATTTAGAAACATTACGAGAAAGCGGCGGAAGAGTATTCGAAACAATCGGAGCGACCTCCGACGATATTGCTATTAACGCCTTTCCCTTTGCACCTCACCTCGCCTTTTGGCTTGCGTACAACACAACCACAAGTAAAAATATGATGACCCTCCAAACCGGTGGAGGAAAAATTTTAGGCACAAGAAAAATCATGGATGCGATCGAAAATCTTCAAGCGACCATCCTTATTATCATGCCGGGATACGGTTACCATCTCCTTCGTGAGGCAGTGGCTGAAAAACGTAACTTCTCGTCACTTCGAATTATAGTTTTTGGTGGAGAACGCGTAAGTCCCGGATTACGACGAAAAGTAAAAAGCCTTCTCAATAAGCTAGGCGCAAAACACACCAAAGTTCTATCTACCTACGCTCTCACAGAAGCAAAAACCGCTTGGGTGCAATGTCATGAAGAGTCAGGCTACCATCTTTATCCAGACTTGGAAATGATCGAACTGGTCGACCGTCACGGCAATCCCGTCAAGGAAGGCAGTTCTGGTGAGATTGTATACACATCGCTCGGTTGGCGTGGTTCTGTGGTTACCCGGTATCGTACTGGGGATTTTTGTAAAAAGATGATTATCACAGCCCCTTGTGACCACTGCGGACGTACGACACCACGTCTTCACTCTTCGATTGAACGCCGTTCCGATATGGTCGAACTTAACCTAACGAAGGTTAAAGGAGAATTGGTAAATCTAAACGCCCTCCATTCAATTATGCACGAGATCCCTTCCATAGAAGAGTGGCAAGCCGAAGTTCGTAAGAAGAATGATGACCCCTATGAAATTGATGAGCTTATTCTCAACATCGCATTCACTGATGAAAAAGTTCGCGAGAATGATATGGCACTTTTGCAATCATTGCTTCAGCGTGATATGGGTATTTCTGCAACCATCAATTCAAAACCCCTTAAAGAAGTTATCCAACTACTCGGGCTAGAAACCGAACTAAAAGAAAAACGTATCGTTGACCGCCGAAAGGAAATCCGAAAATGACAGACCCAATCGAACTGTTTGTTGATCAATTTTCACAGATGGGGTTATACCCCGACTTTCACACTATCGAAGGAGGCGTGAACGAACCAGTCTGTAAGGTTAACGGCGAAGACTACCTTATGTTTTGTTCGAATAACTATCTTGGCATGACGCAGCATCCTGCTGTAAAAGAGGCTGCGAAACAAGCCATCGACAAATATGGTGTAGGACCAGGCGGATCTCGAGTTATTAGTGGAAATATAGATATTATTGAGGACTTAGAAAAAGCCATTGCAGAACTAACAGGAACCGAGGATTGTTTAACATTTCCAACAGGTTATATGGCAAATGCGGCAGTCTTCCGCGCAGTTATGGATCCTTTATTTAACAACATGCCTGTTTTAGCCGAAAACAGCGTCATTTTCAGCGATGAGTATAACCACGGCTCAATCGTAGACGGCTGTCGCTTAAGCAAAGCTAAAAAAGTCGTATTTAAACATGACGACTTAGCAGACTTGGAACAAAAGATTAAAGAAAATGACCTGCCTAACAAACTAATTGTAACGGAAAGTGTATTTAGCCTTGATGGTGAAATTATTAATATCCCCGCTTACGTTGAATTAGCAAAAAGGACTGGCTGCAAACTGATGGTTGACGATGCGCATGGGATTGGAGTTCTTGGGAAACATGGAGGTGGCGTAACCGAGCAC
>DASWYB010000004.1:0-12792 GCA_036405195.1 Patescibacteria group bacterium | reverse complement strand
CGCTCGGGCAGTTGTCAAAAATCCAACTGTTTTGGTCTTTGATGAAGCAACAAGCAGCCTTGACTCGAAGAGCGAACGAGCAATCCTCCAAACGCTGGACTCGGTTTCTAAAGGGAGAACAACCATTTCGATTGCGCATCGCTTGTCCACAATTGTTGATAGCGATACTATCTTTGTTCTCCAAAAAGGCAAAGTGGTCGAACAAGGTCGTCACACCGAGTTATTGCAGAAAAACGGCGTTTACGCCCATCTGTGGGAGCTCCAAGCTCGAACACACGATGAAAATGGAAGCGTCGAGGAGAAAGCTACGTCTCATGAGACTTCAGCCCCCTCCTAATCTGTTGACGACTTCGAATATATGTAGTATCATAAGTGAGTCATAGAAAGTAATGGCTTGGAGAACATCCGGCATGCCGGACAAGTTCTAAGCCAATTTCTTATGCCACTATGTTAAGAAGCAGATTTATAATTCATCCTGGAAATTTAACGAATATGTTGGGCTTCTAGCCACGATTCGTTCGTCGACATAGCTTTGGCTATGTCTCCTCACGAGATCCTGGCTTTCGCCTCAAAATCTCCGCTAACTTTCTCAGTCTGAATTACAAACCTCCTTCTAGTGGAATTCAAATGAGTCCTCTGGCACTCTGCCATGACTATAGGAGTTATATGGTTACAGCAGTCTTCGCTGAAAAATTGGGCATGACCCACGTTTATAATGATAAGAATCGCCACATCCCTGTGACGATTTTACGCGTTGCTCCTCAGGTAGTAACTGCTCTTCGTACCCAAGAAAAAGATGGCTACGCTGCCATTCAGGTTGGTGCGACAGGACGCAAACATGTTGCCAAACCTCAAGCTGAAGAGCTTAAAAAGAGCAACATTGAGCTGCCTATTTCGCACCGTAAAGAAATTCGTATCGAAGGCGAAGCTGACATGACCGTTGGTCAAGAGATGAATGTAACTATTTTCGCCGCAGGCGACAAGGTGATGATCACTGGTATTAGCAAAGGTAAAGGTTTTGCCGGCACCATTAAACGTCACAACTTTAGTCGCGGTCCAGAAACTCATGGTTCGAAAAACGTCCGCAAGCCCGGTTCCATCGGTGGTGGATATCCACAGCGCGTTGTACTTGGTAAGCGTATGTCTGGCCACATGGGTCACGAAACCGTTACGACCAAAGGTCATAAAGTCGTTGCTATCAACGAAAAGGACAATACGATCGCCATTTCCGGTGCTGTTCCAGGGCCAAACAAAGGTCGTGTGTTCATCCAGAAAGTAGAGAAGTAATATGGCTCAGTTAACCCTCCCCATTTTTGATCTTACCGGTAAAGAAACCAGCACGATCGAACTCAACGCTGCTATATTCGGTGTTGCCGCAAACCCAACATTATTACACCAAGCAGTCGTTGCTTTCTTAGCCAACAAACGCGCCGCAACCGCTAGCACCAAAGACCGTTCCCAGGTATCGGGTACAAACCGTAAGCCTTGGAAGCAAAAAGGTACAGGTAATGCTCGTGTTGGTTCTGCCCGTTCACCACTTTGGCGTGGTGGTGGTATCACCTTTGGTCCAAACGCTGATCGCAACTACGGACAGCGTATGCCACAAAAAATGAAGCAGAGCGCCCTTAAGGTTGCCCTTTCGAGCAAAGTTGCTGGTGATGGATTCATTGTGGTTGATTCACTGGATGCTCTTGATGGCAAGACAAAAACCTGGATTACCGCTGCGAGCAAATTACCAAAAGCCGAATCAAAGAAACTTGTTGTTGGCCTCGCCAAAAATGACATGGCTGACCGCTCTATCCGTAACGTCCAAGGCGTAAAGTACGTGAGCCTCGAAGGATTAACTATTTACGATGTCGTCCGCTACCCCGTTGTTATGATGACCCAGGACGCTATCGCTTCTCTCGAAAAGCGTTTAACAAACCGCGCTAAAGAGGCAGTAAAGGCGTAATATGAAAACTTTCTTTGTTCAACCCCTTATTACCGAAAAATCAATGGCCAAGACCGCTGACGGTGTCTACCAATTTGTAGTCCCAACTTGGGCTACCAAGCGTCAAATTGCTGAATTCATTGGTCGCACTTTTAACGTAACTGTCGTAAATGTAACGACCGCGTTACTCCGTGGTGAAAACGTTCGTTTCCGTCAGCGTTTAGGCAAGCAATCGACTTATAAAAAAGCGACGGTTCGCCTGGTTAAAGGTGATACTATTGGCGACTTTAGTTTGCCCGTAGAATCAGAGACTGCACCAATGGGAAAAACCGAAGCTGATGCAGTAACTGAAAGCAAGATTACCGTCCGCAATAAGAAGACGGCTCAGAAGGCTGGAGCATAATTATGGCTGATATCCGCATTGTTCGACCAACCACTTCTGCGCGCCGTAAAATGTCCTACCTCACCTATGAGGAAGTGACAAAGAAGACGCCTGAAAAATCACTCCTGATCCACCTCAAAAAACATGCCGGACGCGACCGCAATGGTCACATCTCGATTCGCCACCGTGGTGGTGGTGCCAAACGGATGTACCGTATGGTTGACTTTTCTGGACTTAAACACTTTGGGCAGACTGCCACAGTATTGGCCGTTGAATACGATCCCAACCGTAGCGCCTTTATTGCCCTCATTCAGTATGAAGGCGGCAAAAAAGCGTACATGATTGCCCCACAAGGCATTGAAGTGGGCCAGACTATTACAACCGATAAAACCGCATCGTTAACGACCGGAAACCGTTTACCGCTTTCCGAGATCCCTACTGGTACGCCAATTTACAATATTGAGCTTACTCCGGGCAAAGGCGGTCAGCTCGTTCGTTCTGCTGGTACTACAGCAACCATTCTTGCCAAAGAAGGTAAGTACGCCAACGTTCGTCTCCCAAGTGGTGAAGTCCGCATGATTCACGTAACTTGCATGGCAACTATCGGTGAAGTTTCTAACAAAGCCCATAACACAATCCGTATTGCTAAAGCAGGCCGTACCCGTCACATGGGCCGCCGTCCAACCGTTCGCGGTAAAGCTATGAACCCTGTCGATCACCCTCACGGTGGTGGAGAAGGTCATACCTCGATTGGTTTGAAACATCCAAAGACCCCACAAGGTAAACCAGCCATGGGTTATCGTACCCGTGGACGCAAGACTTCAAGCAAGTTTATTGTCCGCCGACGCGGCAAGAAGCGCTAGAAGCTAGCTAATTAAGGTTATCTAAGGTATAATTCGTACAGGAGAAAGTATACATGAGCCGTTCACTGAAAAAAGGACCCTTCATCGACGAGCGAGTTGCCAAAAAGTTGGCTCAGCTTGGTGGTGAGAAGAAACCAATCAAGACTTGGGCTCGCGATTGCACCATTTTCCCGGAAATGGTTGGACACACATTCCTCGTTCATAACGGCAAAGATCACCTTTCCGTCTTCGTTGTCGAAGACATGGTTGGTCACAAGCTTGGTGAATTTTCACCAACCCGTAAATTCCGCCGTCATGGTGGTAAGATCGCCAAAGAGCAGGCCAAAGGTAAGTAATAAGGAAAGACCATGAGTGTAACTGTAAAACAGAAATTCATCCACATGGCCCCACGGAAGCTCCGCTTAGTTGCGGATTCAGTCCGCGGGAAAGCTGCTGATGCTGCGTATGCCTCGCTCACGATTATGCCCCGAGCAGCGGCCAAGCCAGTTATGCATGCCATTAAATCAGCAGTTGCTGCTGCGAAGCAGCAAGACTTAGGCACAAGCCTTGTTATTAGTGCTGTTTTTGTTGACGAGGGCCCTGCTCTTAAACGTCGTATTTTCCGTTCACGTGGCCGCGCCACCCGCATGGAACACCGTATGAGCCATTTAACATTGACCGTTACCCCTGCACAGGCAAAAGTAAAGCCGGCAAAAAAGGCCCCTCAGAATACCGCCGAGGATAAGGAGTAGTTATGGGACATAAAGTACATCCAAAAAGCGCACGCCTCCTCCTTACCCATGATTGGGATAGCAAGTGGTTTGACATTAAAAACTTCGCTACGTATGTGGTTGAGGATGCTCGTATCCGTTCAATGGTTGCAAAAAAGCTTGGTCCACAGGCTGCTATCGACCGCATCGTTATTGAACGTAAGCGTGGTCAGTTAACCATTACGTTACACGCAGGCCGCCCTGGTGTGATTATTGGTCGTGCAGGTGCTGGTATTAACGACCTTCGTCAGTTTGTCGAAAAGCAAGTTCTCAAAAACTCTGCTAACGCTAAAAACGTTAAGATCCTTGTTTCACAAATTAAAATCCCTGAACTTTCCGCTGCGTTTGTCGCCCAGAACATTGGTCAGCAAATCACCCGTCGTATTAACTATCGACGCGCTGTTAAGCAAGCCATTGAAAAGACAATGCAACGAGGTGCCAAAGGTATTAAAGTGGCCATTGCTGGTCGTTTAAACGGAGCTGAAATTGCTCGAAGCGAAAAGTTTATTGAAGGCAAGTTACCTCTTTCACAATTCAAAGCTGATATTGACTACGCTCTCTATCACACGCCAACCACCTATGGGGTTATTGGTGTAAAGGTTTGGATTTACAAAGGTGACATGCAAGTTACTGAAGGAGATGCATAATGTTAGCGCCACGCAAAGTTAAACATCGTAAGGCCTTCCGTGGCAAACGCGGTGGTTATTCATATCGTGGTGCCGAACTTTCCTTTGGTACGTACGGTATTAAAGCCCTCGATCGCGGATGGATTACTGCTCGTCAGATCGAATCTGCCCGACGTGCTATGACCCGTTATATTAAACGTGGTGGCCAAGTATGGATCCGCGTTTTCCCCGACAAACCAGTTTCGCAGCTTCCCGCTGAAGTTACGATGGGTGGAGGAAAAGGTGCTCCAAGTCACTTTGTCGCTGTTGTCCGTCCCGGACGCATGATGTTTGAAATGGCTGGAGTAAGCGAAGAAGTTGCTCGCGAAGCTATGCGTTTGGCACAACATAAACTTCCTATTAAAACAAAGTTTATCGTGAAGGAAGAGGTATAATATGAAGCGTGCAGAACACATTGCTCAGCTCGGCAAACAAAGCCTCGTTGATATCAAAAAAGATATCCATGAGCTCGAAAAGAAAATTCAAGCACATAAGCTCGCCATTTCTTTTGGCAAAGCCAAAGATGTGCGAACACTACGTAATTACAAACGTGACCTCGCTCGTAGCCTCACAATTGCTAACCAAAAGTTAGTCACCATGAGCGTTGACACTCAAGGTTCGGAGAAGTAAAATGGGTAAGGTTAGAACAGGTATTGTTATCTCAAATAAGATGGATAAAACTGCCATTGTTCGTGTTGACCGAATGGTCCCACACAAGAAATATGGCAAACGTTTCCGTGTATCCCAAAATTTTGCGGCTCACGACGAGACGAATAGCGTTCAAATTGGCGATTCCGTCACAATTCGCGAAACAAGTCCATTTAGCAAAACTAAAAACTGGGAAATTGTAACGGGCGAAATGGCCACAAAGGAAGCTCCTCACGGAGCGCCTGCTGGCGAGGTAAAGGAATAACATGACACAGATGCTGACTCAATTCAAAGTTGCCGATAACAGCGGCGCACGCATGATCGCTCAGATCACGACTGTTAAGGGTGGGAAAATCGATGCAGCAGGCCTTGGCGACACAATTGTTGGCAGCGTAAAGAAAGCTATTCCTCACGGTAACGTCTCGAAAAAAGCAGTGGTAAAAGCTGTTATTGTTCGCACCACTCAGCCACACCGACGTGCTGACGGCAGCGTTATCCGTTTCGATGATAACGCAGTTGTAATCGTCAATAACGACGGAAAACCAGTTGGAACCCGCGTATTTGGTCCAATTGCTCGAGAAATTCGTGATAAAGGCTTCCGAGAAATCGTCTCGCTCGCGCCCGAAGTGCTTTAACACTCGACAGATAAGGTAAAAACAGGTATACTAGCAGAGTCCACGGAGAAACTATGAAACTCAAAAAAGGTGATACAGTTTTAATCATTGCAGGCAAAGACCGGGGTAAGACCGGTAAGATTGAAGCTGTCTTACCAACCAAGGGTCGCGTTCTCGTCGCCGGTGTGAATGCTTTCAAAAAGCACGTCAAACCAAGCGCCCAGAACCCTCAAGGCGGAGTAGTCGAAGCTTTCCGTGCTATTGATGCGAGCAATGTAATGCTCCTCGATCCAGAAACTCAAAAACCAACCCGTATTGGGTATCAGGGCAACGGTAAGGACAAAGTCCGTACCTCGCGTCTTACGAATAAAGCAATTTAAGGTTAGATTATGAATAGCTTACGCGAAAAATACACTCAGAACCAATCCGCTATTAGCACGACCCTTGGCCTTAAAAACGTCATGGAATTACCTAAGCTGAAAAAAATTAGCGTTAATATTGGTATGGGTGAGCTTAAAGGCAACGATGCGCTCCAAAAGCAAGTTGCTGAAATCCTCAGTATTATTACCGGCCAAAAACCAGTACAAACTCGTGCGAAACGTGCTATTGCCGGTTTTAAACTTCGCGAAAACGATGTGATTGGATACCGTGTAACTCTTCGCGGTGAGCGCATGTATGATTTTCTTGATCGTTTAGTCACCTATGTTTTTCCTCGCTTACGTGACTTCCAAGGTATTTCATCGACCGGATTTGACCGACATGGTAACTTCACCTTTGGATTACGTGAACAAACAGTTTTTCCTGAAGTCCCTTACCAGGGAGCAGAAAAAACATGGGGTATGCAGATCACCCTCGTGACCAGTGCAACTGATGACGCAGGCGCTCGAGCACTGCTTGAAGCCTTTGGGTTCCCATTCACCAAAAGTGCGGCTAAATAGGAGTTGATATGGCTAAAAAAAGTATGATTGTTAAAGCCCAGCGCAAGCCTAAATTCAGCACTCGTATTGTACGTCGCTGCCAGGTTTGTGGTCGCCCACGCGGATACCTCCGTGCCTTTGGTACGTGCCGTATTTGTTTCCGCGAAATGGCCTCACGTGGCGAAATCCCAGGTATTACAAAGGCCTCTTGGTAGGAGTAAGTTATGGTTAACGACCCAATTTCAGATATGTTTATCCGCATCAAGAACGCCCAGGCCGTCAAAAAGACGACTGTGGTTATGCCTGCTTCCAAATTAAAGGAAAGCATTGCGAAAGTTCTGGTTGAAAACAAATATGTTGCCAGCTATGAACGAAAGAGCGCAAAACCATGCGACCTCCTCGAACTTACATTAAGCTACACAAATAAAGAACCTGTTATTAGCCACCTACGCCGAGTATCCAAACCTGGATTACGACGTTACAGTGGTCCTGCTGAATTCCCACGCCCATTAAGTGGCCATGGACTTGTTATCGTCTCAACCACCCAAGGTGTGATGAGCGGTGCACAAGCTCAAAAAGCGGGAATCGGTGGCGAAATTATCGCAACCGTTTGGTAATTGTCGGTCGAAGTAAAGGATTCATATGTCACGAATTGGCTCACGATTAATCTCAATCCCATCTGGTGTCACGGCAAACATTACCGACGGCATTTTTACTGCACAGGGTCCAAAAGGACAACATACTGTTGTAGTACACCCTCGCGTAAATGTTGCTGTTGAAGGTGAAACCATTACCGTTAGCCGTGGTGGCAATGATAAGCAAGCCCGCGCCCTTCATGGATTAATGCGTATGTTGGTCGCCAACGCAGTTACTGGTGTGAGCCAAGGCTTCACCAAAAAACTTGAAATGCACGGTATTGGATACCGCGCTCAAACCGACGGAAACCAACTGACTTTAAGTGTTGGTTTTACACACCCAGTTGTCTTTACTGCCCCAGAAGGCATTTCTTTCACCGTTGAAAAGAATACTCTGGTTGGTGTTCACGGCATCGATAAGCAAGTTGTCGGCCAGGTGGCTGCTAATATCCGCGCCGTCAAAAAACCTGAGCCATACAAAGGTAAAGGTATTCGCTACGAAGGTGAATACGTGCGCCGTAAAGCTGGTAAAGCCGCAAAAGCAGGGAAATAATCATGGATAAGAAACAGCAATTACGCCTCAAGCGTCATACTAAAATTCGTCACCGTATTAGCGGTACGGCCGAGCGCCCCCGTTTAAGTCTTTATCGTGGGCTCCGCCACCTTTATGCTCAACTTATCGACGATGTCGCCGGCAAGACTATACTTGGACTTTCCGATAAGACACTCGTTGAAAAAGGAACTGGTATGGAACGGGCCGAAGCACTTGGAAAAGAACTTGCCAAACGTGCCCAAGATAAGAAAATTACTACTATTGTTTTTGACCGCGCGGGATTCCGTTATCATGGCCAAGTAAAAAAGGTTGCTGATACTTTACGTGACGCGGGAATTACGGTCTAATCCCCTCAGAGGAGAAAATTGTTATGGCGAAAACCAAGGAAGAACACGATATCATGAATAAAGACGTCGAAAAAGAAATTGCTGTTGTTGCCGACGTACCGGCTGCTCCTGCTGAGCAAGTCGAATCAACCCCACTAGAAGAACGGGTGGTCGCTATTGATCGTGTAAGCCGTACCCAAAAAGGTGGCCGCCGTATGCGTTTCCGTGCCACTGTTGTGGTTGGAGACCGTAATGGTAGCGTTGGTTTAGGTATTGGAAAAGCTAACGAAATCACTTCGGCCGTTGCAAAGGCAACGTACCAAGCGAAGAAAAACATCGTAACTGTTCCTATTGTTCGCCATACTATTCCTCACGAAATTATCGGTAAATTTGATACAGCGATCGTTCTTCTTAAACCAGCCCAAGTAGGTACTTCTATTATTGCTGGAGGCGCAGTTCGTCCCATTTTAGAACTGGCAGGAGTAGAGAACGTTGTCAGTAAGTGTCTTTCCCGTACAACTAACAAATTAAATAACGCCTACGCTACACTGAAAGCTTTAACAACGTTAAAAGACATTAAAGAAGTGGCTCCTCGTCACTACGTCAAAGCGAAAAAAGCTGTTAAGCCGACAGTAAAAGCAACGGCATAAGGACTCGTTATGATGATGCACGAAATTCAACCATCAACACCGCGCAAGAGTGGTAATCGCGTTGGACGCGGTATTTCTGCTGGCCAAGGTAAAACCGCCGGCCGTGGAACCAAGGGGCAAAAATCACGTTCGGGATACAATATCCCACGTAAATTTGAAGGTGGACAGACCCCACTTATTCTTCGTTTACCCAAAGTGCGTGGCTTTAAACACCACCGCCTTGAAACACAACTCGTCGATCGGTCTCTTATTAACAAGCATTTCACCGACGGAGAAGTAGTATCTCCCACGACGCTCGCTCAAAAAGGCTTGATCAAATCTTTAGATCTCCCTGTAAAAGTCCTTGGATCTGAAAAAGTTACGATCAACGTAACATATGAAGACGTCAAACAAACAAAGGTAAAGTAAGCGATTTACCCAAGATACTAAAAGCCGCCTGACTGGCGGCTTTTAGTATCTTGCCAGGTATCCTTCATTTGCCATTTGCCCTTACTCGGGGTACAATAACCTCATTATTGAAAAGTTTTTTTGTCATTGCAAATAAAGGAATAGCAGTATATGTGGAACGCGATAATTCGATTTTGGCAGCTTAAAGATTTACGTCGCAAAGTGATCGTTACGATCTTCTTATTGGCAATCGCCCGAACACTCATTTACATTCCTTTACCCCTCATTCAGACGAGTGCTCTCAAAGAACTTTTTGCGCAAAACGCCTTTCTTGGCTTTTTAAATATTTTCTCGGGCGGGGGACTAGAAAATTTTTCGATTATCACAATGGGTGTTGGGCCATACATTACCGCCTCAATCATTATGCAGTTAATGGGCGTTATCATCCCCTCGTTAGAAGAGCTCCAGCAAGAAGGAGAGTATGGACAAAAGAAAATCAACCAATACACCCGCCTTTTAACACTTCCTCTCGCAATTATTCAGGCCTATTCTGTTTTACTGCTCCTCAAACAGAATGGTGTTATTCTTGATTGGACACCTGTAAACGTTGTCGTAACTCTCATCATGATGGCAACCGGTACACTCTTTGTTATGTGGCTTGGCGAAATTATCAGTGAACGAGGAATTGGCAATGGTATTTCGCTTTTGATTACTTTAGGTATTATTGGCGCATTACCACTCCACATCCAAAACATGGTAAGCACAGCTCAGACAAGTGGTAACTACACTATGATTCTTTCGCTTCTGGCAATCACACTTCTTTCGATTGTCTTTGTTATTATTGTGAACGAAGCCAAACGATTGATCCCGATAGCCTACGCTCGGCGTATTCGCACAGGCGGATTTGGCAGTGTGCCAAGCTACCTTCCTATTAAAGTAAATACTGCTGGCGTTGTGCCCATTATCTTTGCTATCGCAATATTAACGGTACCTGCCTTCTTAGGTCAGTTCCTATCCCAAGCAAGAAGCGAATGGCTCGCCAAGTCAGCACAGTGGCTTACCACCACCTTCCAACCTTCCAGCAACCCTTACAACATTGTGTACTTTCTCTTAGTCTTTATCTTCACATTCTTCTACACCTATATTATCTTTAAGCCTGAAAAAATTGCTGAAAACTTGCAAAAGCAAGGCGGCTATATCCCTGGAGTGCGCCCAGGTACCGAGACAATTCGCTACTTACAGAAAATCGTAAACCGGATCACATTATTCGGCGCTTTGTTTATCGCTTTGATCGCCATCTTACCTGTGCTGTTGCAATATCAATTCCCTTCACAAGCCGTCCTCTTAAGTGGTACAAGCTTGCTCATCGTTATTTCTGTCGTTCTCGAAACGGGTCGCCAAATTCAGTCCCAGTACATCATGCGCACCTATGATGCGTATGCTTAAGGAAATCGATGGATCCTCGAACTGCTAATTGGATTTTCGGTGTTATCACAGTAGGAGCTCTGGCTTTTGCCGGAATTACCTATGTCAATAAATCGAACTCTCAGTTACCGCAGCCAACTATTTCAGTCGTACCCACAGGATCAAGTTCTCCTCAGACAAGCGCAACAATGTCTCCAAAAGCGACCGCCACGCCGGTTCCCTCAGCCTCTCCTGCAAACTCACGTAAATTTACTACGAGCCAAGGGCTTTCTCTCCCTAATGAAGTTGAAACAATAGGTACGGGCGGCAGTCTTTCAACCATTGCTGGCGAGCACAATATGACAGCAACAGAACTCGCCCAGCTCAACGGTATTGCCGATGCAAATACTATTTATGCTGGCCAAACCATTATAATTCCCGACGATATCGATACAGGTACCTATACTATCTTGTATATCCTTAATACCACGCGTCTCACAAAAGAGAAAAGCAAAATCGAATCTGGAGCAAGCAGTCTTTACAGCGAGAGTGTGACAGCGGCACAAACTGACCTTAAAGGAATTTTTAGCTTAAAAGCCGACTCTCCTTTTAGTAAGTCAAATGAAACCGAAAAGAATGTTACCCTTTCTACTACCTCTGAAGACAAGATTTTTACCGCGACGATGGAAAAACATGAAAGTGGTTTATGGATAGTTAAAAAGCTTGTAGTAAAAGAAACAAAGGCGACTCCGTGATTTACATTTTCGTCGGACCTCCTGCGTCGGGTAAAAGCACCCAGGCAAAACTCTTAGCCAAAGAACTTGGTTATCCTTACGTAAGTGTTAGCTCTCTGCTACGCGAAAGAGTTGCACGTGAGCCGCATCTCCGTGAAGTAATGAAAGAAGGGGATCTGCTGCCGTCGTATATTGTCGAAGAAGCACTGGACCATTATTTCACCAAACATCCCGACAACGTTGTCATCGACGGGGCATTCCGACGAGGCAAAGAAGTTAACACGTTAGCAAGGATATGGAAGGAAGCAGAAAAGGTTGCTATTCTCATGGTTACTTCCCATGACATCATTCGCCATCGCGCGTTGGGAAGAAATGAAGGGCGGGAAGATGACGATCCGACCGTCGTTGAACATAGAATTCGCTTATATGACAAAACCGTCCCCTCAATCATTGAGCATGTTGAAGCAAACGATATTCCGCTTATCCGTGTTGATGGCAATCAAAGCATAGAAGCTATTCATAAAAATATTGTAGGAAAACTTATTCATGACCATACGACCAAAGACGAGTGAAGAACTTGACATCATGCGCGAAAGCGGCAAACGGCTAAACGCCGTTCTCAAAGCCGTCAATGATTTTATTACAGTTGGAAAATCTCTCCAAGAAATCGATGCCTACGCGTATGACTTAATTATAAAAAGCGGAGCAAAACCATCATTTTTAGGGTATTTAGATTATCCTGCTTCAACCTGCCTATCGGTTAATGACGCAGTCGTGCACGGTATCCCGGACGATTACATCCTTAAAGAAGGTGACCTGATTGGTGTCGACATTGGTGTATGTTATGAGGGATACCATACAGACGCTGCTTTTACGAAAGGAATTGGCGCTATTTCCAAAGAGGCAAAAAAGCTTCTCCAGGTAACACAAGAGGCCTTGGGCATCGCATTAGAAGCAACAATTGCCGGAAATACAGTCGGCGACATTGGTAGCGCCGTGGAAGCATATGTGAAATCCCAAGGAAAATATGGGATTGTACGTGATTTATCTGGCCATGGCGTCGGTAAAAATCTTCAAGAATCTCCAGAAATACTAAATTATGCGGCAAA
Source organism: Patescibacteria group bacterium (assembly GCA_036405195.1). GTDB lineage: Bacteria > Patescibacteriota > UBA1384 > 2-12-FULL-50-11 > DASWYB01 > DASWYB01. The sequence goes on along the minus strand of DASWYB010000004.1, from coordinate 226 downwards.
AAACCCAACGCCTCTTGTGAATGGCATGACCCTCGCCATAGAGCCGATGATCAACTTAGGCGACTGGCGAGTTGTCGTTGATGACGATGATTGGACAGTTCGTACACGTGATGGCATGATGAGTGCCCACTTCGAAACAACTGTCATTGTGCAGGATAATGATCCCGAAGTACTTGTCGACTTTCCTCTTGATTTTCCCTGTTGACGCTCCTGTGGAAGTATGTTA
>DASWYB010000003.1:0-10382 GCA_036405195.1 Patescibacteria group bacterium | reverse complement strand
AAAAGCGAGGTTGATTATGAGCGTGAAGTACGTCATTGAAGGTGGTCATAAGCTTCGAGGAGAGATTACCGTTAACGGTTCAAAGAATGCCGCACTGCCAATGCTGGCAGCAACTCTTTTGACTTCCGAGAAATGTACCCTCCACCGAGTACCAATGATCCGTGACATCCACGTAATGCTCGACATCCTGCGCCACCTTGGCGCCACAGTAGAGATTGATGGCAACACGGTCAGCGTAGAAACACCTCACCTTGTGACAACCCAGATCCCCGACGACCTGGCGTCTAAACTTCGCGCATCCGTTTTACTGCTTGGACCGATCATTGCCCGTGCAGGCAAAATCACTCTCCGTCACCCAGGCGGCTGCGTCCTTGGGAAACGTCCTGTTGGTGTGCACTTTGACGCCCTCCAAGCTTTAGGAGCAACGTTTCAACAAGACGAAATTAAGTACTACGGCCAAGCTGCTCAGCTGATTGGTTCCCGTATGTACCTAGGAGAAGCCTCGGTCACCGCTACCGAAAACGCCATGATGGCTGCGGCTCTAGCTCATGGAACAACCATCATTGAGCCAGCCGCCTGCGAGCCACACATTGTAAGCCTCGGAAAGATGTTAAACGACATGGGCGCACACGTGGAAGGATTAGGCACACACACGATTACGATACGTGGCGCAAAATCACTCAATGGCACCACTGCACATGTTAACGCCGACGAAATAGAAACTGGGACATTGGCGGTTGCATTTGCCATTACGCGCGGATCAGGCACAATCGTAGGCGTAGAACAAGAAAACCTCTCGAGCATTATTTACAAGCTGAATCAGTTTGGAGTTATAACCGAATTTGAGGGTAATAAACTCCACATCCGCAGCCGAGAGACGTATAAGCCCACGAATATCCAAATTAACATTTGGCCTTTATTCCCAACCGACCTCCAGCCACAAATGACGATTCTCGCCACACAAGCTGAAGGCAACTCACTCATTCATGACTGGATGTACGACCGTCGTCTTTTGTATATCGACGAACTCGTAAAAATGGGTGGAACAATCATGCTCTGCGACCCACATCGCGCCCTTGTTACTGGCCCAACCAAATTTAGCGGCAAGACAATTATCAGCCCTGACATTCGTGCTGGTATGGCCTTTGTCTTGGCAGGACTTATCGCCAGTGGTAAAACAACTATTGAGCAGGCGCACCTGATTGAGCGCGGTTACGAAAACATCCACGAACGACTCAACAGCCTCGGCGCTAAAATTGAGCGGATCGAAAATTAATCCGCGCCGCAACAATTTCTCATAACAATGGAAAGTAGATTCATGGTCTTACGCAGACTTGGCATTGATTTAGGCACGGCAACCGTTTTGGTTCACGTCCCCCAAAAGGGGATTGTGATTCAAGAACCAAGTGTCGTGGCCATTGAAACAATCGACGATAAAATCGTAGCAATCGGGACAGCGGCCAAACAAATGCTCGGCCGCACACCCGACTCAATTATTGCTGCCCATCCGTTAAAAGATGGCGTGATTGCCAATTTTCGGATTACTGAAGCTATGCTGCGACATTACTTAAACCAGCTCTCCGGCCGTATCCGGTTGTTTAAACCCGATATTATGATTTCGGCCCCAGCTGGAATTACTTCAACCGAACGACGTGCTGTGATGGACGCCTGCTTAGGTGCCGGTGCCAAACATGCCTATTTAATTAAAGAGCCAATTGCGGCCGCACTGGGCGCAAATATTCCGATTGCCTCACCATCGGGGAATATGATCGTCGACATTGGCGCCGGTACCACTGAAGTGGCCGTGGTTGCACTAGGGGATATTGTTGCCTCCACGAGCGTACGTATTGGTGGCAACCGCTTCGACCACGACATTGCCAACTATATCCGTAAAAAATATAACCTCGTGATTGGGGACCAAACCGCCGAAGACGTCAAAATAAAAATCGGGAGTGTGCTCCCCTTAGACAAAGATCTCACCCTGGAGATTTCCGGAAGTAACGCTATTTCTGGCTTACCCGAAAGTATTTTAGTTACTACTTCAGACGTCGTGAACGCCATCAAGGAAGCCTTAAACGAAATCATCGGCGCCCTCAAAATTGTCCTCCAAAAAACTCCGCCAGAACTTGCCTCCGACATCATGGACAAGGGAATTGTGATGACGGGCGGCTCAAGCAAGTTCCGTAAGATCGATGAGCTGATGACCAAAGTTACTGGCGTCCCGTGCCAAGTCGCCGACGACCCAGAACTCTGCGTTGTGCGCGGTACCGGCATTGCAGTTGAACACCTCGATGAGTACCGCCGCTCCATGCTCTGGACAAAGTGAGTATTGACTTTTTGTAAAAAGTGTGCTAGGATGCACACAATATCTGACGATCGCAAGGGAGGAAGACAGATGGAGCGGAAGATCAGTGTCCGTATGCGAGGCAGAGTGTTCGGGGCTCCGAGCCTTCTGTACAACAACTGCCTGGCACCGTACCGTGCGGTGTCGCGGATTGATGAGTTCACCTACGAAGGCGACCCGGAGGGGCTGGCGAGCGCATACGCAGCGTGGGGCCAGCAGGACGTGGAAGTCTGGCTCCCGGACCGCACCCGGGGAACCTGCGACCGACGGTTCCTCCTGGAGCCGGATGTCGAGGTCACGCTGAACGGAAACGTGCTCGAGGGCAGTATTGTCCGGGGCTACGTCCACGGAGACGGACTCGGAGCATTCGACTTCGATGCGTTCCTGGAAGCAGCGGCGCAGCCCGAAGGAGGAGCGTTCATGTTCCGGAACCTCCACCTGCATCCCGCTAAGGCGGCGTAGGTACGCTCTACCCCGAACCAAGACTGGCAGTATGCGGATGATTCCGTATGCTGCCAGTTTTCATCTCTGGACAAGTGTGGCCACATCCCATATACTTTCCTCATCTGGCTGACCACGAAAATAAGGGGAGATAGGGTCATGACGGAAAAATCCGAACCGCCAATAGACGCGGTAAAACACGCCAAGATATGGGCAGGAGCATTTGGTGCAAGTTGCGGCATCTGCTCATACATTTACACCATGCCAGGATGGTTCATCGTTGCCATCGGAGCAATGGCATTAACGCTCTTCGGTGCATGGCGATTCTGGAACAACGCGCCCGAAACAGCGCAACGATACCTGCCGTACATAATGATGTCATTGGCCTTCGCCAGCTTCATGGCAGTACGCTATGTCGGCAGCATGTTCAGGATCTGGATACCCTAGCAGGATCTCAACCAGGTGGGTGGGAGCACTACGCTCCCACCCACTTTTCATACTACGACCGTAAACTTTGTATCTCCTAGACTCGCCCAGATAATCCCTCTATAGTGGAACAAATAGGCAGGGAGATACGATGACAAAAAAAGAACAACACCCATTATGGATTCAACTGGGATACTCTAAATCAATCTCCGCGTATCTCATTGGTGTATTTGCAGGGGTTCAATCCTATTATGCTATGTCTTCTGTGGGATTTTATCTTATTGGTGGTCTCGTTGTTGCGCTCGTTGCAGCACTTATCATTGCGCTGAAGAGCAGAACGGAATCCAACACGTGGCATGACGCTTGGCAAGAAGGGATTACCTATTTCGTCCTCTATGTCTTTAGCCTCACGGGGACGTTTCTTATTGCTTTTATCTTAAGTAACTTTTTATTGCCTTTCATTCTCAAATAGTATTGTATACCCTCGTATACAGTCTCAACAGGCAAAAATTTGACAGCGTAAAAAACCTCGCTTATACTACTACCATGCTATCAAGCAAAACCACAGCTACTATGTATCGCCATTTTATTTGGAAGCGCACGATGTCTGCGGTTTTTCTTGATGTATCTATAAAATAACGTCCCCGTTATCAAAGTAGACCGACTGAGAACCGCAGCCACCTGCGGTTCTTTTTTTAGACTTCTTTATTACTAACCGGGGCGAGGCCTAAAGCCTTTATCCGGACCAACGCTACTTTCATAGGGGGAATGTACCTTGAAACCGATTCGCATCGGAGTCCGCACTCAAGACGGATTAGCTCTTGCAACGGTTGAATCACTCCTCACTGGGGCACCGCCCCGGCAGGATGGTTCCGACGGAGGACCGCGTCGTCCTCGTATCTTCGAGAAAATCAATGAGACGACATGGCGAGGAGAAATCCACTACGGCGAGGGACAGTACCGTGTCCCGGTCGAGGTAATCATCGCGCCAAACGGGTCCTACCCGACGGCCGACTGGTACGTACTGTCGGCAGGCCACATACCGTGTGCCCGGCAGTTCACTATGCATCCTCGCGCAACGCGTTTCCTGTCAGACATCCCTCCGGGGAAGCACCTCGTCTTAAGTCAACAGACGCACCGAGGCACCTACCGCGACCTGGACGATCCCGAGAAGGCCGATACCGTCCCTACACCCAAAGTGCATAAGGGACAAGTAGCAAGCAAGGCCGGACGCACACTGCGCCAGCACTTCGAACGGCTTGCGCGCAATGCGGCTAACCTGTTAGCAGCCGAGCTCACCAGCCAGAATGTGTGGCGGCCGTACGTGCTTTCGTTCCCCTACGGGGACGGGGCGCGTCACTTCCGCACCGTGGCAGGGTGGATCCAGCAGGAAACACCCCTCCACCTCATGTCTGGCATCTGCCTGCACGCCACGGAGTGTCGTTCGCAGATCGTTCAGCGTCTCAACGAGCGAGTGATCGAGCTCCTTTGTCGGACGGCAAAGTGCGCTTTCGATCCATTCCCGTCAATCCAGGGCTGGACGCTGTCGACCTTCGGGCCGGAAGACTACGAGTGGCTCGGAGACCTTGGGCTTTCCAAGGTCTTGCTTCCCTACATGTGGGATGCGCCACGCGGCAAGGTCGTAGCGGACCTCAAGCAGAACATGGCGCTCACCCAGCAGGTCGCACAGCGACTCAACGGCGCCCTGCGCTTCCCGGTCACTACCGCCCCGCTCTCATCCGAGCTGGGAGACATTGATCTGGAGTGGCTGACGCAAGCCGCCGAAGAACGGGCTCACGTAATGCTCGAAGCCTTTGGCGATAGCAAGCCGGAGATCTTCAAGCTCATGAGTCCCGCCGACCAGATCGCGCGGCTCCGTATGGAAGCGTTCCTGTATCTCCTGGACACCTGCCGATTCGGCCAGGTAGCAGGGGAGAATCGGCCGGCCCACCTGTACATCGGTCTCGAGGTGCACGGTGGCTACTGGCAGAAAGGAAACCTTTCGGAAGGACCGAAGGGAGAGTACCTGCCTCTGGCGTGGTTCAACAAGTGCGTTGGCCAACACTGGGGGGAGTGGGTACTCGCCCGCAACTCTACCCGCCAAAAAGAGATGATGCGGCTCGGTACGATGCTGCAACATCTGGGCTACTAGCAGTACGCCCATCCCTTCGTTTGCGCCTGCTCCCTTCGGGGAGCAGGCCAACTCTTTTTTCGTTATACTCATAAGGAACTATTATGTACGCTGATTCTCACATTGAATTTATTCACCATCCAACCGATTTAGCTGATTTACCAAATGCAGCCTTTTTAAAAACCCAAATAAATCCAACCCTGATTAACCAAATTCAGCCCGAACTTTTGTTTACGGCTGTGTACGTGGATCCGGGTCCAAATGCATGGGAACGCACAGAATGGGTGATCGCTACGTACCAAGAATGCATCCGAGATAACGGCTGGATCCTGGTACAGTCGAAAGCGGACTTAAACAAACTAGGCATAAAAATAATCCTCCACATCGAAGACCTACACATGATTGGTGATGACCTGACAAAGATCAAATCTCTTTATGATCGAGGCATCCGGTCAATCGGCCTAACGCACAACCACGCCAACCAGTTTGCCGGCGGTAGCCTTAGCCCCGAAGTTGGCCTGACTGATTTTGGCCGTGAAGCAATCAAACAACTTACTGAGCTCGGAATGATCCTCGACTTTGCCCACTTAAGCACGCAAAGTTTTCGTGATGTAGCCACATCCTTCGAACTTGCTCCGTTTGTATCCCATACGGGACTCCACGGCGTATACCCAACACCCCGGAACTTTGATGACTCGTTGCTATCGATTGTGCGTGACAGAAATGGATATATTGGAGTTGGCGTAGCGGGATCATTCCTCGGCGAAAAGTCAGCTCGTATTCAAGATGTTGCGCAACACATATTGTACGCGATCGAGAAGACAAGCCCATTGAACGTAGGAATCGGCAGCGACCTAGGCGGCACGATATCGTTTGTTCCTGACGGACTTACTAATATTAGCGAAGTCACGAACTTACTCGAATACGGCATCAATGCTGATGTATTGGGCAAGAATCTCATTCACTTTCTCGCGCGCTCTCCACTGAGATCTGAATAACTCCAAAGTCACTCACGAATATTCAGTGCTTTTGTGTTTTTCTTCTGTTAAAATAGATCTATGTTAATTGGGATTGATGCCTCCCGGGCACTTCGTAAAAAACGGACTGGTACAGAACTCTACTGTGCCGAAATTATTAAATACCTTACGACGATTGATCATATTAATCGCTATCGCTTGTATTCCAGCAAAAAGCCAACCGGAGATATGGCACAGGTAAAAGGGTCAAATATTGACTGGCGGGTCATGCCCTTTACCCTGGGTTGGACATTAATCCGTTTGTCCTTGGAAATACTCTTTCATGCCCCCGACGTATTGTTCATGACCGCTCACTCAATCCCACTCTTACCCGGCAAAAAATCGGTCGTGATTATGCACGATATTGGGTTTAACCACTTTCCCGAAATTTATAAATGGATCGTGAAGCTATATCATCGATCTACCGCTATCTGGATTAAACACTTTGCCACTCATATTATTGTGCCAACTGAATTCACCAAGCAAGATATTCATAATCAATACGGCATTTCACTCAACCGTATAACAGTGGTACCACTCGGATTCGAGCCAAAAGAATACCGGCCAGCCTCAAAAGGGGAAACACCTCCTTTGGACACACCGTACTTTTACTACATTGGCCGGATTGAAATGCGCAAAAACATTTCTCGGCTACTCGAAGCATTTGCCGAATTTAAACGCCAGACTGGATTACCGCATAAACTCGTTTTAGCTGGTGGACCAGCCTACGGTTATGCCAGCATCCAAGCAACCTACGAGAACTTAGGTGAATATAAAAAAGATGTGATCATGCTGGGTTACACGCCCCAGAGTAAAGCCCTGGAATATATGCGACATGCCGAAGCCCTTGTGTTTCCCAGTTTATTCGAAGGATTTGGCTTGCCCGTTCTTGAAGCGTTTGCTTCGGATACACCAGTTATTACCTCGAATACAACCAGCCTGCCCGAAGTAGCAGGGGATGCGGCTATTCTGGTAACACCCACCAAAACGAATGAAATTGCTGATGCCATGATTAAAATTGCCCAAGATAAAGAATTCCGAAACGAGTTGATTCAAAAGGGCCGAGAGCAATATAAACAATTTTCTTGGGAAAGAACGGCCAGGGAAACGTTAGCCGTATTGGAGAAGGTAGGCAATGCATAAAAAGTTTTTAGATATTCCTATCGACTGGGTTGACCCAGATGCACTTGAACGCAAAATCAAGCTTTTTGTAACAACAAAACAACCGCATCACATTGTAACCGTTAACCCAGAATTTATCGTCGTGAGCCGAGGCAACGAAACGTTTCGTACCGCTCTACAGGAAGCAGACCTCTCCTTACCTGACGGCACCGGCATTGTGCTTGGGCAAACTTTTTTTGATAAACCCTATCGTAAAAGTAAGCTTACCCGATTAGGGCAATACTTAGCTCTCTGCTTTCAATTTGTGTTGTATCCACATTCATTTACCTATAAACGCATTACTGGTGTGGACTTAACCGATAGACTCCTACAGATGAGCGCTGCTCACGGCTGGCGCGTTTACTTATTAGGCGCAAACCCAGGGATTGCAGCCAAAGCGGCCGAAGTCTGGACGAGCGTATACCCCGAACTTAAAATCGTGGGTACTTCTTCGTCTGACCCGGAAGATAAAAACACCATCCCTGACGTCAAAGCAGCTCAACCTGATATTTTGATCGTGGCCTACGGATCTCCTAAACAAGAATTATTTATCTATAAGAACAAGGCCGCCCTTAAGGTACCCGTTATGGTGGGAGTCGGAGGAACCTTCGATACGGCAGCTGGCACTCGCTACAACCCGCCAAAGTGGATTAAGTTTCTCGGCTTTGAATGGCTCACCTACTTAATTACGCAACCCAAGCGCTACCGCCGCATTTGGCGTTCTACAATTACTTTTTCTAACCTCATCATTTCCAGCAAATCACTCGACAAAAAACTCGAGATATGATATATATTTACTAACGTCACTGTTTGGGCTCGCCACAAAGGAGAAACTGTATGCCCGACGCGACCGTTATCGTGGCGATGGCAGGAACCTTTGGGTTCTTCCTCGCCGCTTGCGCGATGCTCCTGTTCGTGTGGGAGTGTCAGATGAAGAAGGAAAACCAATCGGCGATATGGATTGCAAGAATGGCGCTGTTCTTATTTACGGCCGTCTGCTTGCTCTCCAGCGTACTTCTTTTCATCCTCACCAACAACGAGCAGCGTTGGGAGTACGGCGTCCTCGCCATCCTCTCTAGCGTTGCATCCGTAATTGCTGGAGCCGCGAGCTGGCTACTCCACATCAACTACCGAGCGGCATATCGAAAGCCGCAACCAACCCCTGCTGCCGGTAAGGCGTAAACCCACGCCTGCCCCAGAAACCAAGGCGGTGTTCGTGCTCATTCGCACGGACGCCGCCTTTCACTTTATTGACATCAAAGTCAACGAAACATAAAATATACCGTAAGCGAGTTGATCGAGGACACACGGGGGAGCAACATGCTGTCAACCGGATACATGATTGAGGTTCTCTTCTCATTAGGAGGAGCAATGGTAATACTTCTCCACTTCATTCGTAAAGGAGAAGGAGGGAAGCGTCATCAAGGGCTGCTCAAACTGACGCTCGTGATGACAATCAGTGGCTGGCTGTACCTCGCCGGGCTAGTGCTGCACCGTTACGACATCGTATCTCACGGCGTATATCTTGCGTGCAGTATCGCAAGCCTAAGCGTGATGGCCGCAATGGCGATTGCTGTTATCTTCTGCGCCTTCTCGGCGTATCAAGAGCCAGCAAACCTGTCGGCCTAAATCGTAAGGCCATGACCTCATGTCCAGACTCTAGGCGGTGTTCGTGCTCATTCGCACGGATGCCGCCTTTCACTTTTTTTAAAAGCGTGGTATTATTTCTTTAGAGTAAGTGACGGTATGGTTCACTTGCTTTTTTTGTTCCCTCAGGAGGTCAATGGCCTGGTTTACGTACATCTTGGAATGCCGAGATGGCACACTCTACACCGGCATTACCACTGATCTCGAAAAGCGCGTTATAAAACATAATGACGGCACAGCCGCCAAATACACGGCAACACGGCGGCCTGTAAAAATGCTGTGGCACGAAAGCTGCGCCGACCGCTCAACGGCAACAAAACGAGAGCTAGAGATAAAAAGTCTATCGAGACAAGAAAAGTTAAAATTACTGTCATCTGGAGCTGAGTGAGAAGCTTGTCGAATTAATTTGTATTGAATTTGGCTTTAGCGTGCAGGGGTTGGGAGTGGTGAGGGATAGGGGGCTGCTTCGCAATTAAGCCCCCTTGTCCCTTACCCCAGGCTGGAGGCCAAAAACACCCAACTCAGATCTCTCGCGTAGCTCGAGATGACAGAAAGATAATTTAAAGAGAGGATCGCACTATGCCTATTAGCCCATTTATGGCAGCCATTAACCAAATCGCCGATGAGAAGGGTCTTCCGAAAGACTCAGTTATCGAAGCTGTTGAAGCTGCATTAGCCGCTGCCTACCGCAAAGATTACGCTCATCCTGAAAACGTCATTCGCGCCCGTCTTTCTGAAGACTCCGAAGACGTTGCAATGAGCCAAGTTTTTACTGTTGTCACGGACGAAGAGTTTGAAAACGAATTCCACCAAATGACTTTAGAAGAAGCCCGCAAGCACAACCCTAAAGCCGAGATTGGTGACGAGATTGAAATCGCCATGGAAACCCAGCGCGACTTTGGCCGCATTGCTGCTCAAACCGCAAAGCAAGTTATTATTCAACGCATTCGTGAAGCAGAGCGAGAACTCTTATTCTCAGAATTCAAAGACAAAGAACACCAAGTTGTTACTGGCTCAGTCCAACAGGTGGATGGTGACTCCGTCTATGTGAACCTTGGTAAAATTTCTGCTCTCATGATGCAGTCCGATCAATTACCAAGCGAGCAGTACTATGTTGGTCAACGCCTTAAAGTCTTTGTAACTGGCGTCGAAGAAACACCACGTGGACCTCGCGTTTTAGTTTCTCGCGCGCATCCAGAACTCGTATCCCAGCTCT
>DASWYB010000002.1:0-5051 GCA_036405195.1 Patescibacteria group bacterium | reverse complement strand
AATACCCTTACTGAAATGAATCGCTCCCAAGAAACAACTACGTCAACTACCTCTACTTCGACGAGTGAAGCCGAACGTCGTATTCTCACCGCTCGAGAAATGCCATGGGCTGCTAATACACAAGGAGACAAGCCAGAAGATACAATTGGCGGAAACCCAGAGGCGGCTCCTGGTGGCGAAAAACCAAAAATTGATTTGGCGAATGATTTGTCTGGACTTGTGGTGCAAGGCAATGCGACCGTTCAGGGTGACGCGCACTTTGATAATCCGGCTGTCGCGGAGAGTTTTGCCAAATTGGCGGCAATGTATGGCGGCCCAGGCGAAGATGCATTCCGTATGATGCAGCAGTTTTATGGAGGCCAAAAGACGCCTGATCAAAAAGAACTGGCACAAGAAGCGCCTCGGCCGTGGATGGCGGCACTCAAAGAAGGTATTGATGCGGCGGCAGAAGCGGCCATGAATGCGGGTCGGGACCATGGATTTGAAGAAGAAGAGATGGCAAATGCAATGCAATTAGTGCGTGACCGTTCGGATGTGGGAACGGAAGTTTCGGCTGAAGACCTTAAGGCAATTGCCGATGGTAAAGAATGGGGTATGGTTATGCCAGAGCTTTCCTCATATGGCAAGAAATATGGGGACTACAAAAAAGGTATCGACATGGCAATCCCTGAAGACATGCAAATTACGGAAAAGGCTGCTCTTGAACTCGTTCCCGAACTTGATTTTGATCATACGAAGTTTGCAGAATCTCTCGAAAATAGCCGCCGTTTCCTTGATGATTCATTACGTCGTTTGGCCAATGATACGTTGGAACGTGATGGGTTAAGGGCAATTAAAGACCGTTTAGGACGTATCTATAAACCAGCTGCGCTTATTCCCGATGATGTTGACAACGTTGGTATGCAGATTCAATTGCGAAAAATGGCGACACGAACACGAGATGCGGTTTCTCTCTTACAAGACAAAACAATGACAGATGCCTTTAGCCGCGGTGTCAAAGGGCAGGATTTGAAAGTAGCGTTACGTAACACGGTCCGCGTTCGTGCGATTGAAGATAAAACGGTGCTCGATACCGCCAACTTAGTCGATAAAATTAAGCGAGATATTGGTGAAACCGATCCGATTAAGGTCGCAACAAACCAAGATGTTATTCATAGCGTGTCGGCGAATATTAAAACGATGGTTGATGTCCACCCTCAACTTCGAGCCAGCATTGCCCAGGTTAGCCCGAGTCAGCACGATATGATCCACCAGCAGGCAGCGCAAGAATTTACACAAGCATTTGCTAAGCAAGTGCAACAGAGCGATTCGGCCTTAAAATCAGTCTATCCAACAGAAACTCGGCAACAGATAGGTTCACAATTGGGTGAAATTGTCTCGCGCAATATCCAGCAAGCTATCCGCACGAATGGAATGCAGCCAGCAGTAGCTTAAAAATGTCTCTGATGCCCGCTGAACAAGAATTTCTCGAACATACCGAACGGTCTGCTGACGAGTACCCCTTAGAGTGGCGGGAACACATTGAGGCGTGGCCGGAAGAACATCGTGATCATTTGGTGAAGATTCTTGAGGCAAATGCTGAACGGGGCGACTTTTCGCCTGAATTATATCGAGAACTTGGGGTTACTTTCGAAGCTGTCGATAAAGACGAAGAAATGACCTACCGTGGTTTCGAAGGTCGTTATAAAGCGGCCGAAGCCTATACACGATCCCGTCGTGTCCGGGTATTTCCGGAATTGCAACGCTACAGTGAGCGAATGGTCGGCCATGTGCTTCGGCATGAGCTGGGCCATTTCCTCGGTGAGCACTGCATTGATCCTTCCCAATATTTTTCTTTTGTTTCACATCGGCCGAATTGGGCGAATAGTCGCTATATTCGCCAGGTGAGTCAAGGCGACGAAACGCTCACGGTTGGTCAAATAATGCACGAATCGAGCCCCGAGCTATTTTTGCATGAAATGCTGGCTGATGATATTGCTGATTATTTGGGCGCAAAAACACCCGAAGAAATGTTAGCATCTCGTTTGGAGCGCGCGGGGAGTCAAGCAGACATTGAAATGTGGGCTCAAACATACCCGGAGGATTTTGCCTATTTAGAAGAGGAAGCGAGTGACCTTTTCCTCTTCTTTCAAGAATCATTCAGCCGTTCAGCCGAAGAGCGTCTGGCTGACGCACCAGGTTTGGCTGCAGAATGGCGCCGGTTTAACGAAGTCGAAGATGATGACGACGAAGATCCTTCCGTTGCGGTTACTTCAGAAGTGGCACAGCCGTTATGGTCTCCTCCTGCCCCTCGCCCACCAAAAAAAGAAGGTACTGGATTCTTTTCTTGGCTCTTTGGCCTATAGCTTTGTGCATCGATTGTTTCACCTGAGTAGTTCGTGTTATGGTAGAACTACGGAATTTCTTGCAATTATCGCGAGAAACGAAGGAGGGTTGTGCAGTTTAAGGTACCGCAAAATATTGACATGGCCGACCGTATTGTGGGGCCTCTGACACTCATACAATTTCTGTACCTCTTGATTGGTGGGCTTATTGTTTATACCCTTTTTTCAGTTATCGCTCCAGTTAATACGGTGCTTTTTGTAGTGACTGCTGGACCGATTGCTCTTTTAACGCTTGCACTGACATTTTTGAAAGTACAGGATCAGCCGTTTCCCCGTTTTGCACTGGCATTTATTCTCTTCCTCTTTTCGCCCAAGATGCGCGTGTGGCATCGTGAGGGACCTGACCCGTTACTAGTGATTACGGCTGACCCAGCCAAGGCAAAGCCACAGGCGCCTCATAAAAAAATTGAAAAATCTGAACTTGAAAAGTTGTCTCAGATTCTTGATACGGGAGGCTCCAAACCAGCTCAAGCCCCTGAGTTGCCACACGCTGTTTCGCCTCCAAACTACCTCAAACGCTCACGGCCCGTTCTCGATGCGATGAAAAGGAAATAAGTATGGCTTCTACCCCTAAACCTGCCAGTACGCAAAAACATCTCTCCATCGCTCAAGTGCGCGATTCTCTCGTCGTCATGAAAGACGGCACGTTTCGAGCCGTCCTCTTAGTGAGTGCGGTTAACTTTGCCCTTAAGTCACAGCAGGAACAAGATGCAATTATTTATCAGTTTCAGAGCTTTATTAACGGAATGACGCATCCGCTACAGATTGTGGTGCAATCCCGCCAGTTAGACTTAAACCGCTACTTACTTCATATGGCAGACTTGGCTCAAAATCAGTCGAATGAGCTGCTTCGTTTTCAGATGGTTGACTATATTGATTTTGTAAGCCGACTTGTCACCTTAGCCAATATCATGGAAAAACGTTTTTATGTTGTTATTCCTCACTATACCGTTCAGACGGGCGGCCACGGACTCTTAGATATGCTGACTGGTGGACGTAAAACGGTTCCCCACTATTCCCAAGAACAGTTTAATCACTACAAACAGGAAATTACGGAACGGGTGAATGTTGTGGTGAGTGGCCTTTCCAGTATCGGCTTACGTGCGGTTCAACTGAACACCCAAGAATTAGTAGAGTTTTATTACTCAATTTATAACCCTGAAGAAGCAACCGAAGAAAAATTGATAGATATAGAAGAGCTTCACGCCAGCATTATTCAACGAAAACCAGGAGGTTCCCATGCTGTTTAAACGGAAGCCTGCCCACCCTCCGGCTCCCCATGGAAAGCCTATGCCCCATCCTCCTGTTCAGGGTGGCCAGGTACGGCGTCCTCTTTCTCCGGGGGCACCACGTCCTGCCTCGGTGACGAATCAGCCAGGCCGTGCTCCTCAGGCGGTGCAGCCAATGCAACGCCCGGTAGCGGTTCCCCAAACTGCCCAAGCGATACCCCGGCCGATTGCAATTAACCGTCCCCAAGCTCCCCGGGTGGCACAACCTCATGCCCCTGTCCCACAGCGTAAAGATGTGCGCCAAGAGCGTCGAAGACTTCTCGCTCAGCAAACCGAGGCGCGTCACATTTTCCAAGAAGGGTTGTCGACAATTCTGGATTTGATTGCTCCGGCTTCTTTAATTGTGACGCCGACCCATCTCCGCCTTAATAACCGGTATGTTCGCACCCTGTTTGTGTATACCTATCCTCGGTACGTCGAGACAAACTGGTTGTCTTCAGTTATTAACTATGATGTTGAGTTTGATATCAGTATGTTTATTTATCCGCAGGATACGAGCCAGGTGATGTCGAGTTTGCGCCGACGGGCAACTCAACTTGAATCGACCGAAACCGTCGAGCAAGAACGAGGATTAATTCGTGACCCAGAACTTGAAACGGCGATTACGGATATTGAGCAATTGCGTGATGTCTTGCAGCGGGGTGAGTTAAAGCTGTTTCACTTTGGATTATATATTTCTGTCTATGCTAATAGCGAAGCCGACTTAAATGAAATCGTGAAGCACATGGAATCAATATTGGGTGGTATGCTCATTTACACCAAGCAATCGCTTCTGCAGATGGAACAAGGGTTTAATAGCACTCTGCCACTGATGCAGGATCAGCTTAAGATTACTCGCAACCTTGATACAGCCTCGCTTTCAACGGCGTTTCCGTTTACCTCCAGCTCTTTAACCTCTAATGAAGGAGTTCTCTACGGTATCAACCGCCATAATAATTCACTCGTTCTCTTTGACCGGTTTAACTTAGAAAATGCTAACTCAGTTGTTTTCGCCAAAGCTGGAGCTGGAAAATCGTACACCGTAAAACTTGAGGCGTTACGTAGTTTAATGGTCGGTGTAGATGTAATTATCATCGACCCAGAAAACGAATACGAAAAACTGGCCGAAGCGGTCGGAGGCAGTTATATCCGTCTGTCTGTCGATTCTCCTACCCGGATTAACCCTTTCGATTTACCCGCAAGTACTGGGGTAAATATGGAAGGCGATGGATTGCGTTCGACGGTCGCAATGTTGCACGGCATGGTCTCTTTGATGGTCGGGGGACTTTCCCCGGAAGAAGATGCCTTACTTGACCACGCGCTTTATGAAACCTACGCGCTCAAAGATATTTCGACTGATCCGGCTACCCAAAAGAACCCGCCGCCACTGCTGACAGAT
>DASWYB010000001.1:0-10392 GCA_036405195.1 Patescibacteria group bacterium | reverse complement strand
GCTCAAGACGAGAAAGAACTTTCTGCCGGAGATACGACACTCCAAGGAGATCACGCCGTAACACTACGTAACCTGTATGGTTTAACCGACTATACATTCAAAGTCCTTGCCACTGATGCACAAGGAAAACAAGTTATTTCTTCCGAAAGAAAATTCACAACTCTTAAAGACACAACTCCGCCTGAGATAAAAGATTTTAAAGTCAGCGTAACTCGTTCTGGCGAAGAATTAGTTTTAACTGCAACTTGGAAAACCAACGAACCAACAAAGAGTAACGTGTTTTATAATCCAAAAACCAATACCGAGCAAGTGACTGAACTTCCTGAATCAAGCGCATACTTGACGGAGCACGTGATTGTTTCGAGTGGGTTAATCCCCTCTACCCCCTACTCTCTCAAAGCAATTTCTTCGGACTTCTTTGGTAATCAAGCCGAAGAAACCATTAACTTTGTATCGCCTGGTATCCGAAAATCAATTTTCCAATTGATTTTGGATAATATCTTAAACCAGCTCGGATGGGTCAGTAAAGTCTTCGACCGAAACTAATCCTATGAAACACCCACTTATTTCAATTCAGATGGTATCGAAAACCTACGGCGAAGATGCTTTGGATTTCAAAAACTTGGTTTTAAAAAACGTCTACCTAGATATTCATGAAGGTGAATTCCTGATCATCTTCGGGCCTTCCGGAAGTGGTAAGTCTACCCTTCTTAACCTTATGGCTGGACTCGAGTTCCCCACAGCTGGCCGTGTTATGGTGCGTCGTAAAGATTTAGCGAAGTTTACTTCCGAAGAACTGGCTCGTTACCACCGATTACGAATGGGTATGGTATTTCAACAATTTAACCTTATTAAATCGCTCTCTGTGTGGGAAAATGTGGCACTCCCTCAAACCGCCAGTGGTGTTCGATACGGCTTGCGAAAAAAGCGGGCTCTTAAACTACTTAAAACCCTTAACGTTGATCACTACGCCGACCGGCATCCCAATGAAATATCTGGGGGGGAACAACAACGTGTTGCGATTGCCCGCGCCCTTATTAATAACCCGTACTTTCTTTTAGTCGATGAACCAACAGGAAACCTTGATAGTAAATCTGCCGAAGAAGTTATGAAGATCCTTGAAGAGCTTCATCAAACCCATCGCCATACCATTGTGTTGGTTACCCATAACCCTAACCACCTGCGATACGCAACCCGAATTGTGTACGTCGAAGATGGGAAAATTGTGATCGAAGAGAATCGTGAACAACTTCCTGACGCTACTGCATCAAGTAACAGGGAACTTCTTAATGGTGATGCTCCTGTCACAAAGCCGTCTGCAAAAACAAACCACACCGCCGAAGAAATTCTACAACCAATCAAAAACACTACCGCCGCACAATCAGATACGTCAACGACTACTCCTTCAACTGATACACCCGCCATCGTTGATGATTCTTCGAAAGATGATATTGCCCATTCTAGCAAAAATAACCCTATAACCTCGCCGTCTGATAAAACAGCACCGATTAAGGTAGCAAATAAAGTAGCGACGACTCCCACATCCCATCCCGCAGGGAAGAAGTAAGGTTTACTATGAGATGGATTGATATTTTCCGCATCAGCGTGCGAATGCTCCGTACAAATGGGTTACGAAGTATTCTTACGGTCTTAGGTATTGGAGTTGCGATTAGTTTGATTGTTATCTTAATTGGTATTGGTTATGGCCTCCAAAATATTACAATCGGTTCAATTGTTGAATCAAAAACACTTCTGTCGCTCGATATTCAACCACCGCCAAATGATGTTATTCCTCTTACTGACGAAACCGTCAAAATGGTTCAGTCCTTACCTGGCATTCGAGACGCTTCTCCTGTCATAACAACTGTAGGGGAAATTCGCATCGATAATAAACTTGGTTCTGTTACCATTGTTGCGGCCGAACCATCTTACTTAGACATGGAAGGGATTGAGCTAAAGAGCGGTGACGCATTTAGCGAAACAGGAGCAGACGTGATTGTTACGCCTCAAGTTCTTGAACTTCTTGATTTAGGGGAAGGAGGCATTGTAGGTGCTCCTGCTAAACTGACCTATACTGACCCAAGTAATGAAAGTCAATCAAAAGCGATTGACAGAATAACCATTGTCGGTATCGCCAATAATGATACCGCAACAATTTATGTACCTTATAAACTTCTTGCTAGTGGAGGAGGGGTTAAATTTAACCTTATTAAAGCCGTTGCAAATGATCGAGGATCATTAGTCACCGCCCGGGACGCTTTAGTGCAAAAAGGTCTCTTAGTTGAAACATTAATTGAGACGCTTGACCAAGCCAGAACTGTTTTTCGTTGGGTAACTATTGGACTAACAGTATTTGGTACCATTGCCCTCGTGGTCGCCGCAATTGGAATGTTTAACACTCTAACTATCTCCCTGATGGAGCGGACCCGTGAAATTGGAATTATGAAATCCATTGGGGTAACCAACAGTTCCGTTAAAAAACTTTTCTTAGCTGAATCCGCTATCCTTGGCCTTTGCGGAGGACTGGCCGGAGTACTCATTGGCCTTGCCCTGGACCAGTTACTTGAGCTTTTCATTAACCAAGTGGCAATCCGCTATGGGGGAGTCGTATTGGAACTTTTCCAATATCCTCAGTTCTTCTTGCTTAGTATGGTTCTCTACCCCATTATATTGTCTGTTCTAACAGGACTCTATCCAGCAATGCGTGCTTCTCGTCTCAATCCGCTGCGAGCACTGCGTTATGAGTAATTATGACGTTAAAACGAAAAACGCGTTTTCACTACCTCTTACGCGTCACGGTTCCTTCTCTTTTCTTTATTTTTGTTGTAGCGACACTATCTAAAAACATTCCGCCTCTAGCAGCAACAACAAGCCGAATACTCACGGTGTCACCAGGTGGTTCAACGACAAGCACTGTGTGTTCTACTTCGATCCCCTGTCGAACCATTCAGCAGGCTATCGATCTATCAACACCAGGCGATACAATTGAAATTCTTCCTGGGGTCTATAAAGCTTTTAAGGTTATGAATAAGAGTGACCTCACTATAAGAGCTCAAAGTTCTGACGTAACTGTTCTTGCTGATCCGAACCTTTATAGTGGCGCCCTCGTTGTCCGCATTGATAATTCACATCATATTACCCTTGAAGGAATTAGTGCCACTAACGCAGCATCGGCTGGGGGTATGAACGGACGCGGTGCGTTCATTACATTAAGTAATTACATCACTCTTCGAAATAACACATTCCTCAATAATGAAGACGATGGTGTCACAACAGGAAATTCGCATAACACTCTTATTGAAGGAAACACTTTTTTTAATAGCACGCACCACGGACTCTATATTAGTAATAGCAGCGATAATATTACTATTCGTAAAAATAAGCTTTACAATATAGCCGGATCAGCTCTCCAAGTAAACGCTGCAGAAAATGGCCTTAGTGGTGAAGACGGTATTTCAACAAATGTTCTGATTGAACAAAATACCATCTTCAATTCAGGCCAAGGAATGAACTTGCTGGGAATTCAAGATTCAACCATTCGAAATAATTTATTATGGGGAAATGTAGGGACCGGAATTGTATTGTCTCGAGATGATGATGCTTGTGCCCGGGCCCCCGAAGGACCTAAAAATATAAATGTCTTTCATAACACGGTTATTATGGGAGGGGGAGCACGTTACCCAATTCAAATAAAAGAGTCACTTGGCCCTATTCGTATAAAAAATAATATTTTCTCAAGTATCGACACGAACCGTGGATTTTTAGATATTTACAACAAAACTCTTACTTGTCAAAAAACTCCTTCTCAAGATATCGGAAATACTGTCAGTGATTACAATATATTTACCGGACCCACTGCTCGCATTGCTTTGAACGATTGGCAAACATTTAAATCTTTGGCTGAATGGCAGGCCCTCGGGAAAGATACGCATAGCCAAACCTTTAGTGATACAGCCTCGCTCTTTTCGGATGGCACTTCATATCGATTAAGCATGAGTTCCCCCGCTCGAAATAGCGGTACTACTGATGCAGGTGTCGTGACGGATATTGATGATGAAACACGCCCCTCAGGCAGCGCCCCGGATAGTGGCAGTGATGAGTTTATGGAACCAGACCTTACTCCCCTCTCAATCACAAAAGTTACAAGCCGATCAGTTGTCCGTAGTGGAAAAATTATCTCCATTACCCTCAGATACCAAAATTCCAATCAGGTAACTGTGCCAAGTGTTACAATTACCGATACGATCCCTTCAGGATTTAATTATATTCCTAACTCAAGTAGTGGCGTCCTTCAAGGCGCTACCTTAGCGTGGAACCTAGGGTCACTCGCCCCTCAAGCCGAAGGGACACTCACCTACCAACTAATAAACCCATGAAAGCCATATCTTTAAAACAGCCGTATGCCAACTGGATTGCCGAAGGAAAGAAGACACTGGAGACCAGGACGTGGGCCACAAAACACCGCGGCAACTTACTCATTGTATCGTCGCGATTACCTGCGTTAGAACCAGCCGGTTACGCAGTTGCCGTTGTCGAAGTTATAGCTTGCCGTCCAATGACAGAGCAAGACGAACAAGCTGCATGTGTCTCCCTTTACCCTAAAGCATGGGTATGGGAACTGGCACATATTCATCGGATTAAACCCATTCCTCTCAAGGGTTCATTAGGAATTTATTCTGTACCCATTGAAATCTCGGACCTTGAATATATTTAAAAGCTTACCGTATAAACGAAAAATATCCCTTTAGGGGATATTTTCGTCTGGCGGAGAGAGTGGGATTTTTGCTCGTCCGGCTCAAGTAATTGCACCTCCTTCGCAACCGGGGTTCCTCACTTCATCTGCCCTTCCCGGCAGCGCTTCGGATACCCTTCAAATCCCCTGACTATTTATTACCAAAACAAAAACGCCCTTTTGAGGGCGTCTTTGTTTTGGCGGAGAGAGTGGGATTTGAACCCACGATACCCTTGCGGGTATACCACATTTCGAGTGTGGCGCAATCAACCGGGCTATGCGACCTCTCCAGAGTATTATCTCTGCAAATTATACCCTTTTTCCCTCAGATTGAAAATGCCCCGGCAAAACGGGGGGCATTCTTATTCTTCATCGAGAATAATCACAATTCGTCGATGAGGTTCGACTCCTCGGCTTTCTGTTCGTATCCCAGTCATCTCTTTGAGGGCAACATGAACCGCGCGGCGTTCAGCAGGGGTCATCGGTGGCATTTCTTCTTCTTGTCCACTCACCCGGACCATCTCAGCTTTTTTACGCGCGAGCTGAGCAATATTTTCTAAGCGTTGTGAACGCTGACCATTAAAATCAAGGATCAGGCGAGGATCACTATCATACCGCTGTTTAGCAATTAGTTTTACGAGTGTGACAAATGCTCCCTGACGGTTATCTTTTCCTCGTTCCAAAAAACGACAATCACTACCCTTTAAGTTTATAAGGTAGACATCCCCATCTTGAGAAATCTCGGCGTTGATCGCTAAACCTAAATGAGCCAGCATCTCGGTTACGATTTCATGAAGCTGTAATTCTGTCATAGGGTCTCCTTCTTCTTCGTACGGACCGAGACAGATACTTTGTTACCAAGATTGTGATTGACTCGTTTTGCAACGTGAACCTGTTGATACCAATCAACAAGAGTTCCGACTAACCAGTAAAGAGTAAGGGCGGCTGGGAGTGTTCGTCCAATTAAAATGGTGAAGGCTGGTCCGAGGTACATCATTTGCTTACTCATAATGGCCGACATATCGTCACTGCCCGTACTCACCGGTGTCGGCATCGATGCCATCATGCTGCGTGTATAAAAGAACTGAGCAATACCTGCTAAAACAGGAAGTACCAGTGTGTGATCAGCCTGCGTTAAATCTTTTACCCAGAAAAAAGCACTATTAATATATGGGGGAAGGTGGACGAAGGAATATAAAACTGATTCTTGCGACGGCCCCCATCCATGACGGAATACTGAGTACAGAGAAATAAGGAGAGCTAACTGTACGATCATTGGTAAACAGCCACTCGCCGGATTGACTCCTTTATCCTTATAGAGCTGCATCATCGCCGTGCTTTGGGCTTGGCGATCATCTTTATATTTTTCTTGAATTCGTTTGATTTCTGGTTGAATCTCGCGTTGTTTAAGTTGCGATTCAATAGATTTGTACTTAATCGGTGTTAAGAGAAGACGAATCAGGAACGTGATTATTATGATAGCTACCGCCACACTGTGTCCCGGGGTAATCGCTAAAATAGCAATAAAAAGATTGAAGAGTGGCTGATAAAGGATAACTTTAAAAAATTCTTTCATACTTACTTTCTAGGAGGGACAGGATCGTAACCCCCTTCTGTGAGTGGATGACATTTACTTATACGACGAACACCCAGAGCGACTCCTGCAATAATACCATGATTCTCGATTGCTTCAATTGTGTACTCGGAGCACGTGGGGGTAAAACGACAGGTAGGTCGCCGAAATATGCCATGGTCTGGAGAAAGTGTTCGTTGATACAGACGAATACTTCCTATAATGATTTTTTTCATGACAGCTTTGATTTTGGATCTGCTTTCTTTAATTTCTCAAAAAGATGTACCGTCTCACTTTTAAGTTGCTCATAGGATAATTCATCAATAGTTCGGTGAATCATAACTGCTACGGTCGTATCTAAGAGAAATTCTTTATACTCAGGCAGTTTAAGCATATCAATAAAAGTAGCCCGAATCCGTCGTTTAGTGCGATTCCGTACGACAGCTGACTTGGCTACTTTTTTTGTGATCACGAATCCAATTTTGCCGCGATGAGGAGTCGACATGAGAATAAAACTCATAATACGACCCCGCACCCATGTTCCACGTCGAAAGAGAGTCGCAAACAAACGTTTATCAGTGAGACGTTGTTCGCGCTTGAACATATAATTAAGCGACGGTTAAGCGCTTGCGTCCTTTGAGACGACGGGCTTTAAGAATACGACCAGCGTTGGCGCGAACACGAGCAAAGAACCCATGCACACGAACGCGACGACGGTCTGATTTTGGGCGGAAGGTACGGATACCTTTAGTTGCCATACTACGCTCCTCTATGTTTTTGCGTGAAAGACTAAGGAAATTTCCTTATTATATCTGTCTTATTTTACCTTACTTTACATATTCTTACAACTTTTCCACAGGGCAATTGCTTGCTTTTCTCCATATCTGCTTGACGGAAGAAAAACTTTCATGGCATGGTGGTATCGACTGTGGATAACTTTATGAGAACCTGCTATGAAGTAGAGGAGACGACCGCAAGGAGGATCGTGACTGACACAGGAATTTGGCAAGCTGTCCTAGGTGAGCTCGAAGTAACTACGAGCAAGGCTCACTTCCAAACATGGCTTAAACGCACAAAACTTCATTCAATAAACGAGTCGGAAGCTGTTATTAGCGTCCCCGATGTTTTTGTACGAAGTTGGGTAGAAAACCATTATAAAGATCAGTTTTTAATTTCCTTCCATAAACATGGGCAAACCATTGAATCCGTACGCTTTTTAATTGATGGTTCAACGGCAGTGCCCGTGGTAGAAATGGAAATCACCGACCATCCGAAAGAAAACCAAATAAAATACGAACAGACAAGAACACCGACCCTAGACGAAGCTCCCTCTTCTATCAACCCGTCGCGAATATTTGAAACGTATGTCGAAGGAAATAATAACCGTTTAGCCTACGCCGTATGCAAAGCCGTCGCCCAAAGTCCCGGTACTCTCTATAATCCCCTTTTTATTTATGGAGGAGTCGGGATGGGAAAAACGCACCTTATGCACGCTATTGCCAACGAAGTACTCAAACAAGATAAATCTAAGAAAGTACTTTATGTCTCGAGCGAAAAGTTTGCGAGCGACTACATTACCGGTCTTGCTTCAAAGAGTATTAACAAATTTAAACAAACGTATCGTTCACTTGATTTACTCCTGATCGATGACATTCAATTTATTGCAAACAAAGAAGGTACGCAAGAAGAATTTTTTAATACCTTTAATACACTTCATCAATCGAATCGCCAGATCGTCATTGCGGCCGATAGAGTCCCGAAAGCAATTTCCGGACTAGAGGAGCGACTCACCTCACGTTTCGGGTGGGGTATGGTGGTTGATATTCAACCCCCTAACTTCGAAACTCGACTCGCTATTTTAAAAAGTAAGTGTACAGAAAAGGGCGTAACGCTACCGGAAGATGCGTTAGAATACATTGCAACCCAAATTCAAAGCAATATCCGTGAACTCGAGGGTACTTTAAATAGAGTTGTTACGTACTGTATGATGACACAGGTTCCTTTTTCTTTGGAGTCAGTTCGTATGGCTCTATCGGGCCTCATAACTCCCGTCGACCGGAAGACTCTTTCAGTTGAAACTGTTCTGTCGGTTATTGCAGAGCATTTTGGCTCCACGGTAGATAATTTGCTTGGAAAGCGTCGAAATAAAGAGCTTGTCTACCCTCGTCACATTACAATGTACATCCTTCGAGAACAGCTCGACATGTCATTTCCAGTTATTGGCCGAGAATTAGGGGGAAAAGACCACACCACGGTGATGCATGGATACAATAAAATATGCAACGACCTTGAAAACCCTCGTGTTCAAAGTGATATCTCGCGCATAAAAGAACGACTCGCAAGTATCTAAATATATCCATCAAAGAAAGTAAAAGAGTAGGGAACACCTACTCTTTTGTGTATCTCTTTTTCTTTCTTGGTTCGTTACCAAGAAGTTTTCCCACTTATCCCCATACTTATCCACAGATAGTTTTCCACACATTCTGGGGATAAATTATGTTAAAAGCCTGTGGAAAACATGGGGGAGAATTGCACAAAGAATGTGAATAACTAACGATAACTTTTCCACAGTTAGTTTTGTCCCCATTCTTTTCCAAAATCATCCCCACATATATTAGTAGCTATACACATATCTTTATAAGGTTCAAAATACGATTATTCACGTTTTCCACAGCCCTTATTATTACTACTATCTATTTATAAATTACTAATATGTTTTTGTTAATTAACATTTACATAATATAAAACACGAGGTGTGTTTGTATGGCTTGTGGAAAAGTAGCATCTATGGCATACCTATGATAGAAAGGGAGGAGAGAAGCGGAGGTTGTTATGAACTTTTCTGTAACCCAAGAAAACTTGGTCAAAGGTCTCCAAGTCGTAAATAGAATTGCCACGACGCGAGCCACACTCCCTGTATTGGGAAATATTTTACTCACAACAGATAAAGGCAGATTGAAATTAGTTTCAACTGACTTAGAATTAGCAATCGATACATATATTGGGGCGAAAGTAGAAATAGAAGGAGCAATTACCGTTCCTGCTCGCACTTTTACCGATTTTGTTACCAATAATAGTGATACGACAATTGATTTTTCTTTGAACGATACTGTTCTCAATGCAAAAAGTGCCCATTATACGGCAGAAATAAAAGGAATTGATGCAACAGAGTTTCCTACTATTCCCGAAATCGGTGGAACCAATGTTATTCATCTCGCCGCTCCTCTTTTTAAAGAGGCAATTCAGCAAACCGTGTTTGCAACAACCCAAGATGAAACTCGTCCTGTCTTAAGTGGTGTAGCTCTCTTTATCTCTGGTAAAGAATTAAAACTTGTCGCAACCGATAGTTATCGCCTCGCAGAAAAAAGAATTCCTATCGAAGAAGGGGAAGCAAATGATGTAACGGTTATCGTGCCTGCTCGTGCTCTCTTAGAATTGAGCCGATTGATTCATGATGACGTGGCTCGTGTTTCTCTTTCAATTGATCAGCACCAAATGATGGCAGTTTGTGGAGAAAGTCATTTAGTTTCTCGGCTTATCGAAGGGACCTTCCCGGCTTACGAGGCTATTATTCCGAAAGAACTCGCAACAACAGTGACGCTTAACCGGTCGGAGTTTATCAGTAGTCTTAAAATGGCAAGTCTCTTTTCGCGTGATTCAGCCTATAACGTAACGTTTACGGTAGGCGAACGAGATATTACCCTTAAAGCGTTATCAGCTCAAATTGGGGCAAGTACGTCGACGGTTACGGCTGCGGTTAGTGGTCCGGCAGTCTCGATTGCCTTTAATGCCCGATTTGTCTTAGAAGTGTTGCAAGTCATGAGTTGCGACGCGATTCAGTTTCAGCTTCAGCAGCCACACGACAACCAATGGTATCCTGGTATTGTAAAGTCGACTCAAGATCAAAATTATCAGTACGTTATCATGCCACTCCGGACTGAAGTCTAGACAAGATTTAGGTTCGGTGGGAGGGTTCCGATTTCATCTTTGAAACATATTCAGCTCATCCAGTACCGTAACTATACGGATCAGGGCTTTCCTTTAGGCAAGCACACGCTTTTTATTGGCCCCAATGGCAGCGGGAAAA